>CBIHMN010000085.1:0-7867 GCA_966211005.1 uncultured Arenimonas sp. | reverse complement strand
CGGCGTTGATGCGGCCGGCGTGCTGTTCCTGGATCAGGTAGCGGGTGAGGGAGATGGGCTTCATGGCGGGTCCGTGGCGGGCGGGGGCGCCATTGTCCCGTAAACGTCGCGCGCGGGCATCGGCGAGCGCGGCGCCACTACAATCGGCGTGTTTCCGCCAGGTCCCGCCGATGAATTCCGACGTCCCCGCCTCCGACCGCCCCGATCTCCGGGCCGATGCCCTCCGCCGTGCCGCGAGCCAGCGCGCCGCCGGGCGCGACTGGGACGGCGCCGCGGCGCTGCTCGGTGAAGCCGCCGACCTCGTGCCGGGCGACGCCGCGACCCTGTACGCGATGGCCCGCGCGCTGCAGAACGGCGGCCATCCGCGCCGAAGTCACGCCGCGGCGCTGGCGGCGCAGGCCGCGGCGCCCGCGCGCTGGTCCCACGGCCTGGGGATCGCCCGGCTGCTGCGCGGCTGGCACGAGACGCAGGCGCTGCAGGCGCTGGCGGTCGCGATGCGGCCGCTCGCCAGCGACGCGCCGCCGGCCGAGCTGGTCGAGTTCGCGGACATGCTGGTCCGCGAAGACCTGCACGACGACGCGCGCTGGTGGCTCGACGCCACGCTCGCGCGCGCCCCGGATTTCGTGCCGGCGCGGTACCTGCGCGGCTCCACGCGCGTGTTCCGCGGCGAGATGGACGCGGCGCGCGACGACCTCGAACGCGCGATCGCGCTGGCTCCGCACTACGCGCAGGCGCATTGGCGGCTGGCGGAACTGCGCGCCGGCGATCCCGGCGGGGCGCCGGCGCGCGTGGCGCGGATGCGTGCGCGGCGCGACGAGGTGCCGTCCGGGTCCGCCGAGGACATCCACTTCAGCTTCGCGCTGCACCACGAACTGCACGACCTCGGGCAGCACGACGCGGCGTGGGACGCGCTGCAGCGCGGGGCCCGCGCGAAGCGGGCGACGCTGCAGTACGACGCCGCCGGCGACCGCGCGCTGCTCGCCGCGATCGCGCGCGCGGGCGATGCGGACTTCGTCGCCGACCCCGGCCACGCCGGCACCGAAGCCGAACCCGTGCCGCTGTTCATCGTCGGCCTGTTCCGCTCCGGCACGTCGCTGCTAGAACGCCTGCTCGGCGGCCATCCCGACATCGCCGACGCCGGCGAAAGCGGCGGCTTCTACGCGCGACTGCGTCTCGCCACCGACCATGCCGGCCGGATGTCACCCGGCTTCCTCGAGACGGCGCGGCGCGCCGACATGGCCGCGCTGGGCGCCGACTTCATCGCGACGCAGGGCTGGCGCGCGCGTGGCCGTCGCGCGTGGACCGAGAAGCTGCCCTCGAACCTGCTGCTGGCCGGCTTCATCGCGCGGGCGCTGCCGCGCGCGCGCTTCCTGCACATGCGCCGTGCGCCGATGGACGTGTGCTTCTCCAATTACCGCGTGCTTTACGGGCAGGTCGCCGCGTATTCGTACGACCAGCAGGAAATGGCGGGCTACCACGAGGCGCATGCCGCGCTGACCGACCACTGGCGGGCCGCGATCGGCACGCGCTGGCTGGACATCGACCACGCGGCGCTGGTCGCGGACCCGGAAACGCAGATGCGGCGCGTGCTGGCGCACTGCGGGCTGCCGTTCGACCCGGCGGTGCTCGCGCCGGGAGATCGCGGCGGCATCGTGTCGACCGCGAGCGCGGCGCAGGTTCGCGACGGCCTGCGTCGCGACGCCGCGCCTGCGTGGCGGCCGTATCGCGACCGGCTGCGGCCGATGGCGACCGCGCTCGGCGTGGAAATCGGGGACTGACCCCGCGCCTCCGGTGACCGCGATGACCCTGCCCGTGCCCGGCTTCGATGCGCCCTCGCTGCTGTCGCTCGGCGCCGCGCTCGGCATCGGGCTGCTGGTGGGCGTGGTGCGCGAGCGCCGCGTGCCGGAAGTCGCCGTGGTCGCCGGCCTGCGCACGCATGCGCTGGCCGCGCTGTCGGGCGCGGTGGCGCTGTGGCTCGGCATCGCGGCGCTGGTCGCGGCCGTCGTCGTCGTCGGCGCGATGGCCGCATTGAGCTATCGCCGCAGCCGCGAGCAGGACCCGGGCCTCACCGGCGAAATCGGACTGCTGCTGACGACGCTGCTCGGCGCCCTGGCGCTGCCGGCGCCGGCGCTGGCCAGCGCGCTGGGCGTCGTCGTCGCCGGACTGCTGCATGCGAAGGCGCCGCTGCACCGGCTCAGCCGCGACCTGATCAGCGAGAAGGAACTGCGCGACGGCCTGCTGCTGCTCGCGTCGGCCCTGGTGGTGCTGCCGTTGATTCCCGACCGCACGATCGGCCCGTACGACGTCTTCAACCCGCGCACGCTGTGGACGCTGGTGGTGCTGGTGATGGCGATCAGCGCGCTCGGCCATGTCGCCCTGCGCGCCACCGGCAACCGCTGGGGTCTGGCGGTCGCCGGGTTCTTCGCGGGCTATGTGTCCTCGACCGCGGCCACCGCCGGCTTCGGGCAGCGCGTGAAGGAGACGCCGTCGCTGCTGTCGTCGGCGGTCGGCGCGACGATGCTGGCGAACCTGGCGTCGGTGTCGCTGATGGTGCCGATCCTGCTCGCGGTCGCGCCCGAGGTCGTGCCGACGGTGTGGATCGAGCTGGCCGCGGCCGGCGGGGTGCTGCTCGCGGGGGGTGCGCTCGGATTCCACCGCGGCGACGACGACGAAGTGCCGGCGCCGACCGCGGAATCGCGCATGTTCCGCTTCCGCCACGCGGTGCTGTTCGCCGCGGTGATCACCGCGGTGCTGTTCGCGTCGACGGTGATGGGCGCGTGGCTCGGCCCGCGCGGCGCGATCGGCGCCGCCGTCCTCGCCGCCGCGGCCGAGTTGCATGCCGCGACCGCGACGCTCGGCAATCTCGCCGGCAGCGGCCGCATCGACCTCGCGCAGACCCGCTGGGCGCTGCTCGGCCTGCTCGCCGCGAGCATGATCGCCAAGACCCTCGTCGCGTTCACCGCCGGCGGCGCGCGGTTCGGCCTGCGCGTCGGTGCGGGGCTGTTCGTGGCCGTCGGCGCGGCGGCGGCGGTGGTGGTGCTCGGCGCGGGGCCGCTCAGATGATCCGCAGCGTGATGGCCTTCAGCACCGCCCGCGTCCGATCCCGCGTGCCCAGCTTGTCCAGGATGTCGCTGACGTAGTTCTTCACCGTGCCTTCGGACAGGAAGACGGCGCGGGCGATCTCCTTGTTGGAGTACCCGCCGGCGAGCAGGCGCAGGATCGAGACTTCGCGCTCGTTGAACGTGTCGGTCGGGGCGGCCTGGTCACGGTAGGCATAGCGCGCGCGCACCGGGTCGGTGGGCACCGGCGCCAGCAGCGTGTCGCCGGCGGCGACGCGCAGGATCGCTTCGTGCAGGTCTTCGGGCGACGCGTCCTTCAGCAGGAACCCCTGCGCGCCGGCCTCGGCGGCGCGCAGCGGCAGCGCGTCGTCGTCGAAGGTCGTCAGCAGGACTACCGGGGTCGCGTCGCCGCGCTCGCGCAGCGCGCGCACGAGGCCGAAACCGTCGCGGCCCGGCATCCGGATGTCGGACAGGATCACGTCGACCGGCGTGTCGGCGAGCCCGGCGAGCAGCGCGTCGCCGTCACCGGCTTCCAGCACCACGTGCAGGTTGGGGAATCCCGACAGCAGCGCGGTCAGGCCGCTGCGCACGAGGGCCTGGTCGTCGGCGAGGGCGAGGCGCACCGTCACGGTTTCATCGGTCATCGGGATTCCTCATGCCGCGGTCGGTAACCACGCCTGCAGGTGCACGCCGCCGGTGTCGGTGCGGCGCACGTCGAGGCCGCCGCCCACCGCTGCCAGCCGCTCGCTCATGCCGCGCAGTCCGTTCCCGGGGCGCAGGTCGCCACCGCCGCGGCCATCGTCGCGGATGTCCAGCCGCAGCGAGGCGGCGTCCCGGCGCAGCACCACCCACAGGTTCTGCGCCTGCGAATGACGCGCGGCATTGGTGATGCCTTCCTGCACCGCGCGCAGCAGCGCCTCGGCCTGCGCCAGGGTGCCGACCCGCGCGCCGGCGTCGATCTGCAGGTGCATCCGCGGCCGCGGGAACGGGGCCGCGAGCACCGCCAGCGCATCGCCGAGGTCGAGGCCGTCGCTGTGGCGCATCTGCGCGACGACGCCGCGGATGTCGGCCAGCAGCTCGTCGGCGAGCCGGGCACAGAGCGCGGCCTGGGCATCGCCGGCGAGGCGCGGGTCGCGTGCCAGCGCCGCGAGGTTGAGTTTCAGCGCGGTCAGCTTGTGGCCCGCGACGTCGTGCAGCTCGCGCGACAACCGCAGGCGTTCGCCGTCGCGCGCGCTTTCGGCGAGCAGCGCGCGGGTCGCGAGCAGGTCGGCGTTGGTCAGCGCGAGCGCGTCGCGGCTGCGCTCGGCATCCAGTGCGAACGACGCGGTCACCGCGGCGAACGCCTGGAAACTCGCGATCGAGATCGTCGACAGCAACGGGGCCGACGCATGCCAGACCTCCCGGTACAGGAAGTACAGGCCGGCGTTCGCCGCCAGCAGCAGCGCCACCGCCCATCGCGGCGTCCACAGGTGCACGACCTGGATCGCCACCAGCACCATCAGGATCGCCAGCGCGCCGCTGCGCGACAGCAGCATCATCGCCACCATCAGCGCGAACTGGCCGACGACCATCGCGCGCGCGGCGTTCTCGGGCGGCGAGCGGACGGTCACCACGATCAGCAGCGCGAGGAACAGCCCCATCAGTCCCGCCAGCACGCCCGTCGGGGAAGGCGCGTCGAGCCATGCCGGCGTCGACGGATCGCCGAAGACCAGCTCGAACGCCACCGCGCTCCACGCGATGTACGCGGCGATGTTGAGCAGCGAGAAAAGACCGTGGCGTTCCCGGATCATGGCGACAGCTTGGTCGCGCCCCGCGCGGCGCTCAATAGCCGCGGCGCATCTGGTGACTTCCGGCAGGCCGCGCCGGTGACCGCCGGCACCTGAACGCCGCGGGGACGGCACCGACACTGGCGGCGTCCCCGTGGAGACCCGCCCATGTCCCTGATCGCCGCCTTCGTCGCCGCGCACATCGCCGCCGGCACCGTCGCCCTCGCCACGTACTGGACGGCCGGACTCGCGAAGAAGGGCTCGCCGCTGCACCGGCGCGCCGGCCAGGGGTTCCTGCTGGCGATGGCCGGCATCCTGGTGACCGGCGTGCCGCTGGTCGGGGACGCGTGGCTCGACGGGCGGGTGAACGCCGCCGCGTTCCTCGGCTACCTGCTGCTGCTCGTCGCCCAGGGGTGCTGGAGCGCCTGGCGCGCGGTGCGCGACCGGCGCGACCCGCCGCGTTACTTTTCCCCGGTGTTCTGGACGCTGACCGCCGCGACCGTGCTCGCCGGCGCGGCCATGGTTTCGCTCGGCTTCCGCATCGGACAGCCGATCTTCATGGTGTTCGGCGGCGTCGGCGGCCTGATCGGATTCGGTGCGATGAAGGCGCGGCGCGCCGCCGCGAGCGGGGATCCGGTCTGGTGGCTGCGCGAACACTACGGCGCGATGATCGGCAACGGCGTGGCGACCCACATCGCGTTCTTCGGCATCGGGCTGCGCAAGCTGCTGCCCGGCCTCGACCCGGCGCTGCTGCAGACATTCGCGTGGTTCACCCCGCTGGCCGTGGCGCTGGTCGCCAGCGCGTGGATCGGCCGCCGCTACGGGCGGGGAAATCTGCTCAGAGCAAATTAATTAATCTGCTCAGAGCAGATTAAACGTCGCCGCCCTCGCTCCAGCCTTCGCCCGTGCCGCGCTGGATCACTTCGTCGCCGTGCTGCACCGAGCCGGCCGGAAAGCTGTCCTGCGTCGCCAGCCGCGCGTAGAGCGGGGTGAAGTCGGGTCGCGTCGCGTCCATCAGCTGTTCGTAGCTGTCGATCACGAAGTACGTGCGCTGGAACGTGTCGATGCGGTACTGCGTGCGCATGATGCGTTCGAGATCGAAGCCGATGCGGTTCGGCGCCGGCGATTCCAGGCAGTGGATCGATTCGCCCTTCGACGAGACGATGCCGCTGCCGTAGATGCGCAGCCCGTCCGGCTGGCGGATCAGCCCGAACTCCACCGTGTACCAGTACAGCCGCGTCAGGTTCACGAGCGCGTCGGGCCCGATCGCATGCGCCTTGACGCCGCCCCGCCCGTACGCCTGCATGTAGTCGGCGAACACCGGATTCATCAGCAGCGGCACGTGCCCGAACAGGTCGTGGAACAGATCGGGTTCGGCGAGGTAGTCGAGCTGCTCGGGCGTGCGGATCCACCACGTCACCGGAAAGCGCCGGTTGGCGAGGTGGTCGAAGAACACCAGCTCGGGCAGCAGGCCCTCGACGCCGACGATTTCCCAGCCGGTGGCCTTGCGCAGCACCGCGTTGAGTTCGTCGAATTTCGGAATGCGGTCGGGCGCCATGCCCATCGCCCGCTGCTGACTCAGGAATTCGTCGCTCGCCCGGCCGACGAGGATCTTCTGCTGCCGCTCGAACAGCGTCGCCCAGACGCCATGCTCGGTCGCGCTGTAGCTCGCCCACGGCTGCTCGACCACGGCCGTGGTGTAGACCGGCACGTAACCCTTGTCGGTCATCTGGTGTTCGACACGGCGCGGTTCGTTCATCGCGGCACTCCGGGGGACGCCGCCATTCTAGCGCCGGCGACCGTCGCCGGTTCCGGCCGTCCCATCAGGAAGCCCTGCAGTTCGTCGCAGCCGATCATCGCCAGGAAGTCCGCCTGCGCGGCGGTCTCGACGCCTTCCGCCGCGACGCGCAGCCCGAGCTGGTGGCCGAGCGCGACGATGGTGCGCGCGATCGTGCCTTCGGCGTCGCCGTCGGGCAGCGCGCGCACGAAGCTGCGGTCGATCTTCAGCTTGTCCAGCGGCAGGTCCTTGAGGTACGACAGGCTCGAATAGCCGGTGCCGAAATCGTCGAGCGACAGCCGCACGCCGACCGCCTTCAGCCGCACCAGCACCTCGGCCGCGCGCGCGATGTTCTCCATCAGGGAGCTCTCGGTCAGCTCCAGGTCCAGCACCGTCGCCGGCAGCGCGTATTCGTCGAGCGCGGCCAGCACCGCCTCCGAAAGCCCGGGCCGCAGCAGCTGCTGCGCCGACACGTTCACCGACACGCGGAAATCGCGATGGCCGTCGTCGAGCCACGCGCGCGCCTGGCGGCAGCTCTCGCGCAGCACCCACGCGCCGATCTCCGGCATCAACCCCAGCGCCTCGGCGACCGGGATGAACCGCACCGGCGACACCGGGCCGAGGTCGGGGCTCTGCCAGCGCAGCAGCGCCTCGAAGCCGACGACCGTCGACGCGTCGGCGCGCGTCTGCACCTGGTAGTGCAGTTCCAGTTCGCCGGCGCGCACCGCGGAGCGCAGCCGGCCGCCGAGCGTGACGCGGTCCTCGATCGCCTGCATCTGGCGCGGCCCGAACACGCTGACGCAGTCGCGGCCATCGGCCTTGCCCTCGTCCTTGGCCGCCTGCGCGCGCAGCAGCAGGTCGAGCGTGCGGCGACCATGCGCGGGCGCGTGGGCGATGCCGACCGTGGCGGTCAGCTGCAACGGCATCGGGTCGTCGCCGATCGGCTCCCTCAGCGCGGCGCGCACGCGCTCGGCGAGGTCGCGCGCGCCGGCCTCGTCGCCCCCGGTGCACACCAGCACGAACTCGTCGGCGGCGAAGCGCGCGACCGCGGCCTCGTCGCCGGCGACGTCGCGCAGCCGCTGCGCCACCGTGGCCAGGATCGCGTCCGCGGCGGCATGGCCCACCGCTTCGTTGATGCCTCGGAACCGGTCGATGTCGACGACGAGCAACGCGACGAAGTCGTCGCCGGCCGCGACCCGCGGCTCCAGCACCGCCGCGAGCGACGACCAGCGCGGCAGGCGCGTCGTGGCGTCGTGGCTGGCGGC
>CBIHMN010000084.1:0-7957 GCA_966211005.1 uncultured Arenimonas sp. | reverse complement strand
CGGAGTGAACAGCACGCGGTCGTGCGCCAGCGTCGGCAGCGCGGCGAACAGATGTTCCAGTTCACCGAGCGACACGCATTCGAAGCCGAAGCCTTCCGTCTCGAGCGCCTGCAGCACGGCCGCGTGCGGATTGGCCTTCAACGCATAGAACCGCCGGTCGATCGCGGCGATGCCCGCGAGTTCGCGCGCGCGTTCGCGCACGGTCGGCAGGTGATACAGGTAACGCGGCGTGCCGCGCGCGGCGACGTCGAGCACGCGCCCGTGCTCGCGCTGCCACCACGTGGGCGGCGGCGCCACGCCCGGCAGCCCGAGCCGGCGCCAGCTCGCGCCGAACACGCTCGCGTCGGTCACCGGCATCGCGCCCGACTGCGCGAGCAGCGCGTGCAGCTTCGGCAGCATGTCGTCGGCGAGCGCCTCGTCGACGACGAACGTCAGGTTCAGGTCGTTGCTCGACTGCGAGATCAGGTGCACGCGCTCGCGGCCGAACTCGGCCCAGACGTCGCCGAGCTGGTGCAGCAGCGCACGCATGCCGCGACCGACGAGCGTGATCGCCGCGCACGGCGCGATCACTTTCACCCGGCACACCTGCGCCAGGTCGGCGCACAGCGCGTCGAGCACGTTGGTGCTGACCAGGTTGTCGCTGGGGTCGAGCGACACGGTGACGTTCGCCTCGGACGAGCCGATCAGATCGACCGACAATCCGTGCGCCTTGAAACGCTCGAACACGTCCGACAGGAAGCCGACCTGCTGCCACATGCCGATGGTTTCCATCGACACCAGGACGATGCCGCGCCGCGAACTGATCGCCTTGACGCCGGGCACGGTCGCGGCGCCGCCGTCGATGACCGTGCCCGCCAGCTCGGGGCGGCCCGTGTCGCGGATCCAGATCGGCACGCGTGCCTCGCGGCACGGGTGGATGCAGCGCGGGTGCAGCACCTTCGCGCCGGTGGTGGCGATTTCCTGCGCTTCCTCGTAGTCGAGCCGCACCAGCAGGCGCGCGTCCGGCACCGCGCGCGGATTGGCGCTGAACATGCCGGGGACGTCGGTCCAGATCTCGACGCGGCGCGCGCCGAGCAGCGCGCCGAAGTACGCGGCGCTGGTGTCGCTCCCGCCGCGGCCGAGGATCGCCGTGCCGCCGTCCGCCGCGCGGGCGATGAAGCCCTGCGCGACGCGCAGCGCCGGGCCGCCGGCGGCGAAGCGGGCGCGTGTCGCGGCCGTGTCGGCACCGCCGGGCTCCGTCGGGCACGAGGCCGACAGCCACCGGCTCCAGTCGCCCTGGTTCGGCAGCGGCCGCGCCCGCAGCCAGTCGCGCGAATCGCACCAGTCGACGGGCAGGCCCTGCGCACGCAGGAACGCGACGCCGAGTGTCGACGACAGCAGTTCACCCTGCGCCAGCACTTCGGCCTGCCAGTCGAGGCCGCCGGCATCGGCGCGCGGATCGATGCCGAGGCCGATCAGTCCGGCCAGCCGGTCGCGGATCGCGCCGCGGTCGACGCCGAGTTCATCGGCGAAGTCCTCGTGCCGGTGCACCAGCGCGTCGATGCCGGCACGTACCGCCGCGCGGTCGGCGTGCGTGTCGCAGATCGCCTGCAGCGCGTTGGTGACGCCGGCGAGCGCCGACACCACCACCAGCACGCTCGCGCCTTCCTCGGCGTGGCGCTGCCGCATCAGCCGGCCGATCGTCTCCCAGCCCTCGCGGCGGGCGACGCTGGTGCCGCCGAACTTCAGCACGATCCAGTCGGTCATCGGGAGGTGGCGCTCGCGCGTTTCACGGCGCCGCAGTCTATCCGAAGCTCCTGTCATTTCCGTGGCATGCGGGCGCACCGATCGAGTTCGATCGCAGTACGATTCGCGGCTCCACGGAGAGGGCGAGAGGATGGAAAGGGAGTTCGTGCAGCTCGACGTGTTCGCGGCCCGACCCGGCGACGGCAACCCGCTGGCGGTCGTGCTGGAGGCCGACGGGCTCGACGACGACGCGATGCAGGCGATCGCCCGCTGGACGCGGCTGCCGGAAACCACGTTCGTGCTGCCGCCGTCGACGCCCGACGCGAGCTATCGCCTGCGCATCTTCAGTCCCCGCCGCGAGGTGCCGTTCGCCGGCCACCCGAGCATCGGCAGCGCGCACGCCGTGCTCGACGCCGGCCTCGCCGCGCCCCGCGACGGCCGGCTGGTGCAGGAGTGCGCGGTCGGCCTGCTGCCGGTGGAGGTGCGGGGCGACGGCCACGGGCGCCGCATCGCGGTTCGCGCGCCGCGGGCGAAGGTGCTCGAGGTCGGCCAGCCGGAAGACGTTCGCCTGAGCAACGCGCTGCGCGGCCACGTGCCCGGCCCGCTGCCGCCGGTGCTGATGGACGGCGGCCGCCGCTGGTGGCTGTCGGAACTCGTCGACGAGGCCTCCGTGCGCAGCTACGTACCGCGCTGGGACGCGATCTCGGCCCTCGCGCGCGGCCACGACGCGATGGGGCTGTGCGTGTTCGCGCGTTGCCACGGCCAGGACTACGACCTCGTCGTGCGAGCGCTGGTCGGACAGCCGGCGCAGGTGGAGGACGCCGCGTCGGGTGCGGCGAACGCCACGCTCGCCGCGTTCCTGCATGAATCGGCGGCGCTGCCGCATGCCGACGGCCGCTACGTCGTCAGCCAGGGCCGCGAGGTCGGTCACGACGCGCGGCTGGAACTGCGCGTCGATGCCGACGGCGAGGTCTGGTCGGGCGGCCAGGTGCAGACCGTCGTGCGCGGCCGGCTCGACTGGCCGACGAAATGAAGAAGGGGCCCGCAGGCCCCTTCCTCGTCGCCGGTGCCGGGCCCGCTCAACCTTCCGGCCGCACGTCCACGCGCACGCGCAGGCGGTCGCCCGGGTGGTAATCGGTGACGGTCTCGTAGCGGCGGCCGGCGTATTCGTACGTCACACGATAGCCGTCGACGCGACCACCGCGGTCGGTGCCGTCGTAGCGGTCATACGCGTCGTCGTAACCGCCGACGGTGCGGCAGTCGGCCGCGGGCTGGCCGTAATAGCCCTGGCCGCCGTAGCGCGGGTCGCCGTACCGGCGGTCGCGCTGCGTCGCCGCGGAACGCTCGATGCCGTTGCCGATCGCGCCGCCGACCACGGCGCCGAGCACCGTCGCCGCCGTGCGCTGGCTGCTCGACGTGCGATAGCCGTAACCATGGCGGCCGCGCCGGTCGTCGTCGGCGATGGCGTTGCCGAGCGCACCGCCGATCACCGCGCCGATCACCGCCCCGGCGCCACTGGTGCGCGCGCGCTGGCGATACGGATCGCTCCCGTAGCCGCCGCCGTACGCGTAGCGGTCGTCGTAGCCGCCGACGCATTCGCGCCTCGTCACCGGCGCGCCGCGCGACACGATCGGATCGACGCGCAGTACGCGCGCGGTGTCGTAGGTGCCGGTGCGGCCGTAGCGGTCGGGGACGACCGGGTCCGCGTACCCGTAGCGATCGTCCACGTAGCGGTCGTCGCCGTAGCGGTCGTCGTAGCCGTCGTCGTAGTAGCGGTCGTCCGTGACGTAGCCGTCCTGGTACGTGTCGCCGTAGCGATCCTGGTAGCCGTAGGACTGGGCGGAGTCCTGCGCGTTCGCACCGCCGGCGACGAGCGCCGCGGCGAACACGAGCGGGGCGAGAACGAGACGCTTCATCGATTGCACTCCTGCGCCGGAAATCGGCGTGGCGTCAGCGTCGGGTGAAGGCGCGGAACGGCCGCTGAACCCGGCCGGCGCGCCATTCAGCTTCGACCGCGGTGCCCGGTCAGGCTAGCCGGGCCTCGAGGGTCACCGGGATCGAGAGGACCTTCGAGATCACGCAGTTGGCCTTCGCGTCGTCCGCGAGTTTCGCGAACTCGTCGGCGGAAATGCCGGGGACGGCGGCCTCGACTTTCAGGTGGACGCCGGTGGCATGCGGGCCGGGTGACGTTTCCATCGCGACGTCGGCGCGCGTGTCGATGCGCGTGGCGGTATAGCCGGCGTTCTGCAGGATGAACCCCAGCGCCATCGAGAAGCACCCGGCATGCGCCGCGGCCAGCAGCTCCTCGGGGTTGGTGCCCTTCTCGTCGCCGAAGCGGGTGTTGAACGAATAGCGGGTCTCCTCGAACAGGCCGCTCTGCGGCGTGCTCATGCGGCCCTTGCCGGTCTTGAGGTCGCCTTCCCAGTGGGCGGTCGCGTAGCGCTTGAAGGCCATGTCGTACTCCGGTGCGGATGCCGTGGCGGCGGGCGCCCAGTCTACGCCCGGTGGAATCGGACGGATAAATTGCTCAGAGCACATTTTGCGTACCATGTCGCGGCGATGAAACTGCAAGTTCCCTTCCTGCAATTGCCGGTGTCGTTCGACGCCGCCGCGCTGGCCGCCGAGATCGCGGGCGTCGACGAGGCGCTGTGGCGCGAGCACCCGAACAAGCTTCCCGGCAACAGCGCGCTGACGCTGGTGACCACCGGCGGCGATCCCGACAGCGACGACCTGTCCGGCGCGATGCGCCCCACCCCGGCGCTCGCCCGGCTGCCGCGGGTCCGGCAGGTGCTCGGCGCGCTCGGCGCGACCTGGGGCCGCTCCCGGCTGATGCGCCTCTCGGGCCAGGCCGAGGTCACCGCGCATGTCGACACGAATTACTACTGGCGCGAGCGGATGCGCGTGCATGTGCCGATCACCACGACGCCCGACGTCCGCTTCGAAGTCGGCGGCGCGGGGACGCACATGGGCGCCGGCGAATGCTGGATCTTCGACACGTGGCAGCGCCATCGCGTCGTCAACGACGCGAGCACCACGCGCGTTCACCTGGTCGCCGACACCGTGGGCGGCGACGGACTGTGGAAGCTGATCCAGCAGGGCCGCCCGGCCGGGCGCTCGCTGCCCGGCTGGCACGCCCGCCCGGTGCCGCTGGATGGCGCCGAACCGGAACTGCACTTCGAAACGGAAAACCTGCCGGCGGTGATGACGCCGTGGGAGATCCGCGACCACTGCGTCTTCCTGCTCGGCGAGGCGGTGCCGCACCCGGCGCTGCCCGGCGTGCAGCAGGCGCTGCTCGACTTCGTGCGCCGGTGGCATGCGGCGTGGTCGCGGTTCGGCACCGATCCCGCCGGCGCGTCGCAGTACCGCGCACTGCTCCAGGCGGGCCGCGCCGAAGCGGTGGCGCGCGGCGCCGACGTCGTCGGGTTGAAGAACGAGATCGGCCTGCTGTTCATGCTCGACAGCCTCGTTTTCGACAGCGCGCTCGCCGGCGCCGGCGATCCGGCATCGCGGCAGGACGTGCATGGCGGAAATGCGACGCCGGCGCCGTCCGGGCGCGGTCCTGACGGCGCGGACCGGTTCGACCGGCCCGTGTTCATCGTCTGCCCGCCCCGTTCCGGCTCGACGCTGCTGTTCGAGACGCTCGTCGGCGCGCCGGGCGTCTACACCATCGGCGACGAAAGCCATGCGCTGATCGAAGGCGTTCCCGGACTCGCCCCGGCCGCCCGGGGGCACGAATCGAACCGGCTGCTCGCCGCCGATGCCGACGCGGCCACCGCCACCGGACTGCGGCAGCGGTTCCTCGACGCGCTGCGTGATCGCGACGGCCGGCCGCCGGCGCCGACCGGTGCGCTGCGCATGCTCGAGAAAACGCCGAAGAACGCGCTGCGGATTCCGTTCCTGCGCGCGGTCTTTCCCGGCGCCCGCTTCCTCTACCTGCATCGCGACGCGCGCGCGGTGCTCGGCAGCATGATCGACGGCTGGAACTCCGGGAATTTCGTCATGTATCCGAGCCTGCCGGGCTGGGACGGGCCGCCGTGGTCGTTCCTGCTGACGCCGGGCTGGCGCGCGCTTTCCGGAAAACCGCTCGCGGACGTCGTCGCCGCGCAGTGGGAAGCGGCCACCCGGATCCTTCTCGACGACCTGCAGGCGCTCGACGCGCAGGCCTGGCTCGGCGTCGACCACGATCGCTTCGTCGCCGACCCGGCCGGGGAAGTCGAGCGCATCCGGGCCTGGGCCGGCTGGGACTGGGACCGCGCGGTCGGCGCGCTGCCGCTGTCGCGCTACACGCTCACGCCACCGGATCCGGAGAAGTGGCGGCGGCACGAGGCGGCGCTGACGCCGCGTCTGGCGGCGCTGGCGCCCCTGGTGGCGCGGGCGCGGGCGGCGGCGCGCTAGACGAAAAGGATGCGTTTCCGCCGCGGGTTGACCGGAGCCCGCGCCGGCGCGACCCTGTCCCCCCGGCCGCTGGCCGGGACCTTTCCGCCATGACCGACGCGCGGTCGCGCGCACACGACGACCGACTGGCCGCGCCATCGCGCCGCCGACCATGACGGCCCATCACCCTGACCAGGGAGAGACGGCCTCATGTCGTACAGCACGGAACAGATCCGCAACGTGGCCCTCGCAGGCCACTCGGGCGCCGGCAAGACCACCCTCTTCGAAGCCCTGTTGCATGCCGGCGGCGCGATCCAGGCGACAGGCAACCTCGAACGCGGCACCACGGTGTCCGACCACGATCCGATGGAGAAGGCCCGCGGCCATTCGCTGAACACCGCGATCGCTTCCACCGACCACGCGCCCGCCGGCAGCCCGCCGGTGCACGTGAACCTGATCGACACGCCCGGCTTCCCCGATTTCCGCGGCCCGACGCTGTCGGCGTTCTCCGCGGTGGAAACCGTGGCGATCGTCGTCGACGCGACCACCGGCATCGCCCACGGCACGCGCCGGATGATGGAATACGCGAAGACGCGCGGTCTCTGCCGCGTGCTCGTCGTCAACAAGATCGATACCGACCCCGCACGGCTCGGCCCGCTGGTCGAGCAGCTGCGCGACGCGTTCGGCTCCGAGTGCCTGCCGATCAATCTCCCGGCCGACGGGGGCACGCGCGTCGTCGACTGCTTCTTCAATCCCGCCGGCGACTCCGATCTCGGCCCGGTGGCCGACGCGCACCAGCGGATCATCGACCAGGTCGTCGAGATCAACGAGCAGGTGATGGAGCGCTATCTCGAGGACGGCGAGGAAGGCCTGTCCGGCACGGCGCTGCACGACGCGTTCGAGCAGTGCCTGCGCGAAGGCCATCTCGTTCCCGTGTGCTTCGTTTCCGCGCGCACCGGCGCCGGCGTCAGGGAGCTGCTGGATCTCGCGGAGAAACTCTTCCCCAATCCGCTGGAAGGCAATCCGCCCCCGTTCGAGAAGAACGGCGAGCCGATCACCGCGACGCCCGATGCGTCGGCGCACGTGATCGCCGACGTGTTCAAGATCGTCAACGATCCGTTCGTCGGCAAGCTCGGCGTGTTCCGCGTGTTCCAGGGCACCGTGCGGCGCGACAGCCAGCTGTTCGTCGACGACGGCCGCAAGCCGTTCCGCGTCGGGCATCTGTTCCGGCTGAAGGGCAAGGACCACGTCGAGATCGACCAGGCGATCCCCGGCGACATCGCCGCGGTCGCCAAGATCGAGGAGATCCATTTCGACGCGGTGCTGCACGACAGCCACGACGAGGACGAGATCCGGCTGAAGCCGGTCGACCTGCCCCGGCCGATGTTCGGGCTCGCGATCGCCGCCGCGACGCGCGGGCAGGAGCAGAAGCTCGCGACCGCGCTGCACAAGCTGGCCGAGGAGGACCCCGGCTACGTCGTCGACCATGTCGCCGAACTCAACGAAACCGTGGTGCGGGGGCTCGGCGAACTGCACCTGCGCGTGCTCGTCGACCGGCTGCGCGAGCGCTACGGCGTCGAGGTCACGACGCGGCCGCCGCGCATCGCCTATCGCGAAACCATCGGCGCCGCGGCCGAAGGCCACCACCGGCACAAGAAGCAGACCGGCGGCGCCGGCCAGTTCGGCGAAGTGTTCCTGCGCATCGAGCCGCTCGAGCGCGGCAAGGGATTCGAATTCGTCGATGCGGTGAAGGGCGGCACCATTCCGGGGCAATACATCCCCGCGGTGGAAAAAGGGGTGCGGCAGGTGCTGCACGGCGGCGCGATCGCCGGCTACGAGCTGCAGGACGTGCGCGTCA
>CBIHMN010000083.1:0-8023 GCA_966211005.1 uncultured Arenimonas sp. | reverse complement strand
CCGCCTGCAGGCGCGCCTGCGCCGCGGCCACGTCGGGCCGCCGCGCCAGCACGTCGCCCGGCGTGCCCGGATCCACCGCCGGTGGCAGCGATGGCAGCGCGGCGTCGTCGTCGTCGAGTCCGGCGAGCGGCGTGCCGGGCGCCTGCCCGACGAGCACCGCGAGGTGATGTCGCATCGTCGCGATCCGCGCGTCGAGCGCCGGCACGCGCGCCCGCGTCGACGCCAGCTGCGCCCGCGCCCGCGACGTGTCGAAGGCCGTGCCGCGGCCGGCGTCGAGCCCGGCGGTCACCAGGCGCAGCGTCTCCGTCTGGCTCGCGACGTTCTCTTGCGCGACGCGCCGCTGCGCCTGCAGCCCCCGCAGCGTGAAGTACGACCGCGACACGTCGGCGACGATCGACACGCGCAGCGCCTGCAGGTCGGCCGCGGTCGCGTCCGCCTCGGCGCGCCGCGCGGCGACGCCGTGGCGCACGCGGCCGAACACGTCCAGTTCCCACGCGAGCCGGGCGCCGGCAGACGTCGACCCGGCGTCGCGATCGGCGCGCGTGACGCCGGGCGCCTCGACCGCGGCCAGCCGCTGATGCGCGGCTCCGGCTTCGGCGGTCAGCGTCGGCCAGCGGTCGGCGCTCGCGCCGCGCAGCAGCGCGTTCGTGCTGTCGACGCGGGCCATGGCGACCCGGACGTCGGTGTTCGCGGCCAGTGCCTGCTCGACGAGGCGCGTCAGCGCCGGGTCGCCGAACCCGTGCCAGAACGCGGTGCCGTCGATGCCCGCCGCATCCGTCGCCGGCGCGCCTTCGAACGCCGCCGGTGCGACGAATGTCGGTGCCGGTGCCGGTTCGCGCGCGCCGACCGCCCCGGACACGACGAGCAGCACGGCGGCCGCGGCCGACACGATGTCGGACGCGAGCGCGTTCCTTCGGTGCTCACGCATGGACCACCTCCGTCGCGGCCGGCGCGTGCGAGACCAGCGGTCGACCCGCGAGCGTCCGCAGCGCCACGTAGAACACGGGCGTCAGGAACAGCCCGAACAGCGTCACGCCGAGCATTCCGGCGAACACGGTGATCCCGGTGACCGAGCGCACTTCCGCGCCGGCACCGGACGAGAACACCAGCGGCACGGTGCCGGCGATGAACGCGATCGACGTCATCACGATGGGGCGCAGCCGCAGGCGTGACGCTTCGAGCGCCGCGTCGACGACCGCCATGCCCTGCAGCTCCAGTTCCCGCGCGAACTCGACGATCAGGATCGCGTTCTTGCACGCCAGGCCCATCAGCACGACCAGGCCGACCTGCACGAACACGTTGTTGTCGCCGCCGGTGAGCCAGACGCCGAACAGCGCCGACAGCAGCGTCATCGGCACGATCAGGATCACCGCCAGCGGCAGCGTCCAGCTCTCGTACAGCGCCGCGAGCACGAGGAACGCGAGCAGCACCGCGAGCGGGAACACGACCAGCGACGCGCTGCCCTGCGTGGACTCCTGGTAGCTGAGGTCGCTCCATTCGTGCGCCATGCCGTTCGGCAGCACCTGCGCGGCGATCTCGTCGACCTTCGCCATCGCCTCGGCGGACGAGAGCAGCCGGGGATCCGCTTCGCCGAGCAGGTCGGCCGCCGGGTAGCCGTTGAAGCGCAGCACCGGGTCCGGGCCGAACGTCTGGCGGATCGTGACCATCGAGCCGATCGGCACCATCTCGCCGGCGGCGTTGCGCGTGCGCAGCTTGCCGATGTCCTCGACGCGGTCGCGGAACGGGCCGTCGGCCTGCGCGATCACCTGCCATGTGCGCCCGAACAGGTTGAAGTCGTTGACGTACGCCGACCCGAGATACGTCTGCAGCGTGTCGAACAGTTCGGTCAGCGGCACGCCCTGCGCCTTGGCCTTGACCCGGTCCACCTCGGCATCGAGCTGCGGCACGTTCGCCTGGTAGCTCGAGATCGGGAAGCCCATGCCCGGCACCTGCGACGCCGCGCCCTGGAAGCCCTGCACCGCGTTCTGCAGCGCCCCGTAGCCGAGGCTGCCGCGATCCTCGACGAACAGCGAATAACCCGAGCCGTTGCCGAGCCCGAGGATCGGCGGCGGCAGCAGCGAGAACGCGAACGCCTCCTGGATCCCGCCGAGCTGCGCGTTGATGCGCGCGTTGATCTCCTCGGCGCTGAGCTCGCGCTGGTCGAAGGGCTCCAGCGGGAAGAACACGACGCCGCTGTTCGGGGTGTTGGTGAACTGCAGCGGATTCAGGCCGGGGAACGCCACTTCGTGGGCGACGCCCGGGACCGACATGGCGATTTCCGCGACCTTCTTCAGCGCCGCGTCGGTCCGTTCGATCGACGCGCCCTCCGGCAGCTTCACGCCGGCGATCAGGTACAGCTTGTCCTGGATCGGGATGAAGCCGCGCGGCACCGCCGAGAACATCGCCACCGCGCCGACGAGCAGCGCCGCGTAGACGACGAACACCCGGCCGCGGCGTGCCAGCGAGAAGCCGACGCCGCGCTGGTACTTGCCGGAGCTGCGTTTGAAGAAACGGTTGAACGGCACGAACAGCCAGCCGAACGCGCGCTCGATCCACCGCGACAGCCGGTCCTTCGGCGCGTCGTGCGGCTTCAGCAGTTTCGCGGCGAGCGCCGGCGAAAGCGTCAGCGAATTGATCGCCGAGATCACCGTCGAGATCGCGATCGTCACCGCGAACTGCTTGTAGAACTGGCCGGTGACGCCGTCGAGGAACGCCATCGGCACGAACACCGCGCACAGCACCAGCGCGATCGCGATGATCGGCCCGGAGACCTCCTTCATCGCCGCATGCGCCGCGGCGAGCGGCGTGTGGCCCTGCTCGATGTAGCGCTCGACGTTCTCGACGACGACGATCGCGTCGTCGACGACGATGCCGATCGCCAGCACCAGCCCGAACAGCGTCAGCGTATTGATCGAGAACCCGAGCACGTGCAGCGCGGCGAACGTGCCGACCACCGACACCGGCACCGCGATCAGCGGAATGATCGACGCGCGCCAGGTCTGCAGGAACAGGATCACGACCAGCACCACCAGCAGCGTCGCCTCGAGCAGCGTGGTGATCACGGCCTTGATCGAATCGCGGACGAAGACCGTGGTGTCGTAGACGGTGCGGTACTCGACGCCCGGCGGGAACGACTTCGCCATCTCGTCCATCCGCGCGACGACCTCGTCGCGGATCTGCAGCGCGTTCGCACCCGGCGCCTGGAACACGCCGAGCGCGGCCGCGTTCATGCCGTCCAGCCGCGAGCGCAGCGTGTAGTCGCCGGCTTCCAGCTGCACGCGGGCGACGTCGGCGAGCCGCACGACCTGTCCGTCGGCGCCGCTCTCGAGCACGATGTTCTCGAACTCCTCGACGGACTCGAGCCGCCCCTTCGCGTTGATCAGCGTCAGGAAGTCGCTGCCGCCGGGCATCGGCTCGGCGCCGAGCTGGCCGGCCGAGACCTGCACGTTCTGCTCGCGCACCGCGCCCAGCACGTCGCCCGCGGTCAGGCCGCGCGCGGCGATCTTGTCCGGATCCAGCCACAGCCGCATCGCGTAGTCGCCGCCGCCGAACGCCTGCGCGTCGCCGACGCCGGGAATCCGCGCGATCGGATCCTTCACGTGCAGCCGCAGGTAGTTGCGCAGGTACAGCGTGTCGTACTTGCCGTCCGGCGACACGAGGTGCACGACCATCAGGAACACCGGCGACTGCTTCTGTGTCGTCACGCCCTGCCGGCGCACGTCTTCCGGCAACCGCGCCAGCGCCTGGCTGACGCGGTTCTGCACCCGCACCGCGGCCTCGTCGGCATCGGTGCCCGGCTGGAACGTGACCGTCAGCGTCAGCACGCCGTCGGAGCCGGCGACCGACTTGAAATACATCATGTCCTCGACGCCGCTGATCGCCTCCTCGAGCGGCGTCGCGACGGTCTCGGCGATGACCTTCGGGTTCGCACCCGGATACACGGTGCGCACGACCACGGACGGCGGCACGACCTCGGGGTATTCGCCGATGGGAAGCATCGGCATCGCGATCAGGCCGGCGGCGAAGATCACGATCGAGAGCACGGCCGCGAAGATCGGCCGGTCGATGAAGAAGCGGGAGAAGTCCATCTCAGTTCACCTGCACCGGCATGCCGGGGAAGAACACCTTCTGCACGCCGTCGACGACGACCCGGTCGCCGGTCGCGAGCCCGTCGGTGACGATGCGCAGGCCGTCGGCCAGGCCGCCCGTGGTGATGTCGCGCCGCTGCGCCGCGTGCTGTTCGTCGACGACGTAGACGTACTTGCGGTCCTGGTCGGTCAGGATCGCCTTGTCGTCGACCAGCATCGCGGTGAAGCCGGCGCCGCCCTGCAGCTGCACGCGGGCGAACAGGCCCGGCGCGAGGCGCCCGTCCGGATTCGGCAGCACCGCCCGCACGCGCACGGTGCCGGTGCCGGCATCGACCTGGTTGTCGATGAAGTCGACGCGGCCCAGGTGCGGGTAGCCGTCCTCGCCGGCGAGGCCGACGCGCACCGGGTCGGCCTGCGTGCCGCCGTCCGCCTGCGCGTAGCGCAGGAAGCTCTGCTCGTCGGTTTCGAAGTACACGTGCACCGGGTCCACCGAGACGACGGTGGTCAGCAGTGTGGCGTCGGCCTGCGCCAGATTGCCGGCGGTGACCAGCGCGCGCCCGGCGCGGCCGTCGATCGGCGCGCGCACCTCGGTGAACTGCAGGTTCAACCGTGCGGCGGCGACCGCGGCCTCGGCGGCGCGGACGCCGGCGACGCCCGAGGCGCTCGCCGCCTTGCGCGATTCGTAGTCCTCGCGCGAGATCGCCTTCGCGGCGATCAGCGCCTCGGCCCGCGCGTTCTGCGCGGCGGCCAGCGCCGCTTCGCTGCGCGCGCGTTCCAGTTGCGCCTCGGCCTGGGCCAGCGCGGCGGCGTAAGGGCGCCGGTCGACCACGAACAGCAGATCGCCCTTCTTCACCAGCTGGCCTTCGTCGAACGCGACCCGCTCGACGTAGCCGCTGACGCGCGGCCGCAGCTCGACGCTGTCGACCGCGGCGATGCGGCCGGTGTATTCGTCCCACGGCCGCACGTCGCGGACGACGACGTCGGCGACGCTGACCTGCGCCGGGGCGATCGCGCCGGCGGGTTCGGCGGCGTCGGACGTGCAGCCGGTCGAGATCAGCGCGATGCTGATCGCGCCGGCGAGCGCGAGGGTGGAGAAGGTGGTGCGGAGCGCGTCGGACTTCCAGTGCGTACGGTTCATGGCGGGGCCTTGGAGGTGGGGAATCGGATAGGGCGCCGGCGCGTCAGAGCGCTTCGGCGAAGCGCACGACGGCGCTGACGGGATGGCGGGCATCGGTCTGGTCGACCAGCGCGAGCGCCCGCTCGGCGAGCCGCTCGGCGGCGGGCCAGCCGGCGCAGGCTTCGTCGCGGTTGTCGTCGGTGCACACCGGCCGGCTCACGGCGAGCATCTGCACGCGCACGCCGAGCAGTCGCGCTTCGTCGTGCAGCACGCGCACCAGCATCGCCACCGCGGCGGCGGCGATCGAACGCACGCCGTAACCGGCCCACGGGTGATCGGTGCCGGCCGTGCCGACGACGACGTAGCCGCCACCGCGACCGTGGCCGGCGAGCACCGGCAGCAGCTGCCGCGCGGCGGCGAGCTGCGGCCGCAGATCCGCCTCGAGATGGCGATGCAGATCGCGCACCGGCTGGTCGAGCACGCGGCCGCGGCGTGGATCGGCGCAGGTCGCGAGCACGACGCCGGCGAGTGGACGGTCGAACCCCCGCAGCGTGTCGGCGAGCGTCGCCGCCGCGGCCTCGTCGGTGATCGCGCCGTCGACCACGATCAGTTCGCCGCCGCGATGCTCGATCCCCGGCACCGTGGCACGCAGCCGCGCGAGCGTGCGCGGTTCGGTGGTGACGGCGATGACCGGACGGGCATCGGCCAGCGCACGTTCGACGACCGCGCGTCCGATCGGGTTCGCCGCGTCGATGACGACCACCGGCGGCTTCATCGTCCCGCTCCCGGGATATTCATTCCCGCGTGAGGGATTATCCCGGCCGGCGGGCCGGCGGGCGCCTTCGGAACGGACGTGCCGAATACCGAAAGCAGCTTGGAAACAGCGGCGGCGAGCGCCTGGTCGGTGGTGGGAAGTGGGGTCATGGCGGGGGTCCCGGAAGAACAGGGCGCCAATCTAGTCCCGCGGTTCCCGCTTGATTAGCCGTCAATCGAGGGAGACATTATCCCGGCAACGGTCCAATGGCCCCGGAGGCCGATATGACGCGCGATCTCAACGACACCCTCGTCTTCGTCAAGGTGGTGGAACTCGGCAGCTTCATCGCGGCGGCGAAGGCGCTGCGCCTTCCGAAAACGTCGGTCAGCCGCAAGGTGCAGGACCTCGAGACGCGTCTCGGCGCGCAGCTGCTGCACCGAACGACGCGCAAGCTCGGCCTCACCGAAGCGGGCAACGTCTACTTCGAACACTGCCAGCGCATCGCGCGCGAGCTCGACGAAGCCGAGAGCGCCGTCGGCCAGCTGCAGAGCGGGCCGCGCGGCTGGCTGCGGATCACTACGCCGTACTCGCTCGGCACGACGTGGATCGCGCCGCTGCTCGGCGAGTTCCACGCGCGGCATCCGGAGGTGCGCGTCGAGATGGTGCTGAGCAACGAGCCGATCGACATCATCGCCGGCGAGATCGACGTCGCGCTGCGTGTCGGCGCGCTGCCCGATTCCAACCTCGTCGCGCGCAAGCTCAGCGTGTTCCGCACCGCCGTGTACGCGACACCGAGCTACATCGAACGTTTCGGCGAGCCGCTGCACCCCGACGACCTGATCCACCACCGCGCGCTGGCGATGACGAAGAACCGGAACGGCAACGCGTTCCTGTGGACGCTGACCGACGGCGAAGGCCGGCCGCGCGACTTCGCGGTCGATCCGGTGGTGATCGCCAACGACCCGGCCGCGCTGCGTGGCGCGCTGCTCGGCGGCGAGGGCCTGATGCTCGCGAGCGACGTGATGGTGAAGGCGTACGCGGAGAATGGCCTCGTGCAGCGCGTGCTCGGCGGCTGGCGCGGGCTCGACTACGACCTGAACGCGCTGTTCCCGCGCGGCCAGGTGCAGTCGCCGAAGGTGCGTGCGTTCGTCGACTTCCTCGTCGAGCGCCTCGATTTCGACGAGACGTACATGCAGGTGTTCTGCGAGGACAGCGAACGCTGCCAGCACCTCGTGAGCGCCGCGGCCGCGGCGGAGGCCGCGGCGGCGGAACTGCATCGGGTGCGGCCGCCGGTGGAGGCGGTGGCGGCGGCGGCCGGAGCGGCGGCGGACTGAGGCGGGCGCTTCGGCCGGAACGGCGTCACCGCGGGTCGAGCACGCCCGGCACCTGATCCCGCAGCTTCGCGTCGATCACCGAGTACACGTGCGAGCTCAGGTCCGAATTGAGCCGCTCGGTCGGGTCGATCGGCACGCCGCTGGCGTCGACCATCACCTGCACCTCGTCGCTGCTCTCCGCCTGCACGTGGAAGCCGCCGAGCAGCGCACCGTCGGCGAGCCGGTACAGCAGCACGTCGCCGTCGTAGAGGCCGGGGGTGAAGCTGTCGGTGCCCTGCACGAGCGCCGGCTGCTCCTCGTTGGTGCGCAGCACGAGCGCGTATTCGCTGCGCGCGCACTCCTGCAGGATCACGTCGGCGCCTTTCGGCGAACCGTAGAACTCGCCGCGCATCACCTCGCCGCAGTAGACGGCCGTGCTTACGTGGGTGCCGCCGATGCCTTCGTCGGTCGCGTTTTCCGGCGCGGCGAGGTCGCGCGCGAAGATGAAGAGCGCGTTGCTAGCGTCACCATCGAGGCGCACCGTCGCGCCGTCGAGCGCGAACGCGTCGGTGGTGACGATCGCCGCTTCGGCCGCCGGGCCCGACAGCGCGCGCAACCGGTCGAAGACCGCGTCGACCTGCGGCCGATGGCGGGCGGTAACCTCCTCGAGCGATTCGCTGCAGGCGGCGAGCGTGGCGGCGAGGCCGTCGGCGCGGGCGGCTTCGTCCAGCGCCCCGCCTTCAGGCTGCTC
>CBIHMN010000082.1:0-8030 GCA_966211005.1 uncultured Arenimonas sp. | reverse complement strand
ATCGCGACGCCGCAGCCGACGTCGCGCAGCGACTGCAGCAGGCGGATGCTGCGGCCGATGTCGTCCATCACCAGGCTTTCCGTCAGTTCCACGTCGATGCCGTGGTCGGGGCCGGCGTCGCGCAGCAGCACCGTGCTGTCGCGCAGGAAACCTTCGTCGGCCAGTTCGCGCGCCGACAGATTGATCGCCAGCCGCAACCCGTCGTGCCCGCGCCGGCGCCAGCGGGCGCAGATCGCGATCGCCTGCTGCAGGATCCAGCGGCCGACCGGCAGGATCATCCCGGTCTCCTCGAGCAGCGGGATGAACTCCGCCGGGGAGATCAGCCCGCGCTCGGGATGCCGCCAGCGCAGCAGTGCCTCGGCACCGACCAGCGACTGCGACCGCGCGTTGAACTTCGGCTGCAGGAAGAGCTCGAACTGGATCTTCTCGACCGCGACGCGCAGCTCGTGTTCGATGTCGACGCGCTTCTGCGCGCGGGCGCTCAGGGCTTCGTCGTAGACGACCAGCCGTGCCCCGGTGTTGCGGGCTTCCGACAGCGCCGACATCACGTTGCGGTCGATCGCCTCCGGCGTGCCGCCGTCCCGCGGGGCGTGCAGCAGCCCGCAGCGCAGGTCGGCGTAGACATGCTGGCCGTTCACGGTGAATGGGCGTCGCGACGTGTCCTCGAGGAACTGCGTCATGCGCCCGTGGTCGGCATCGGCATCGGGCCCGCTGTCGAACGCCAGCGCGAACGAGTCGTCGCCCGGATGCGCCACCAGGCCGCCGGTACCGAACTGCGCGACCAGGGTGTCGGCGATGGCGCGCAGCAGGGCATCGCTGAATTCGCGGCCGCGCGAATCGTTGAACACGTGGAAGTTCACCACGTCCAGCAGCGCGACCGTCTGCGGGCCCCGCGCGAGACGCTCGACCAGTCGCGTCGCCAGCGCCGTGCGGTTGGGCAGGCCGGTCAGCGTGTTGTGATACGCGAGGAACTCGAGCCGGTCGCTCTTGCGCAGGAACTCCCTGCCGTGGTCGATGTCGGCCGCGAGGCGCCGCAGCAGCGCGATCTCCTCGCCTTCGAACGCCCCGCGGTCTTCGCTGTGCAGCACGAGCACGCCCCACGGCGGCGAGCCGAGCGGCAGCGCGATCTTCGCGCAGACGCCATGCTCGCGAAGGCGCCGGCCCATCGCGTCCTCGTCGGATGCGTCGGTGACCACGATCTCGCCCCCCGCACGCAGCGCGCGCAGCGACACCGAGCGCGCCGGATCACCGGTGGCCAGCGATTCACCGACCATCGCGTTCAGCGCCGGGGTGCCGTCCTCCGCGACCACGCGCGGCCGGCCGTCGTCGCCGTCGACGAGGGCCGCCGCCAGGTAATCGCCCTCGCGCACGGCGACCCGGCAGGTCATCGCCATCAGCTCGGCCTCGTCGCGCGCATGCAGCACGGCGTTCGACACCGCGCCGAGCACGCCCTGGATGCGGGCCAGCTGACCGATGCGCGACGCCTGCGCGATGCGCTCGGTCACGTCGCGGTCGACACCGCGGAAGCCCGCGAGTGCGCCATGCTCGTCGAAGATCGGCTGACCGTTGCTCTCCAGCGTGCGCTCGCCGCCGTCGCGGTGCCGCCAGACCAGCAGCCACCCGCCCCATCCCGCCTTCCGCGCGATCGCGTCGCGGACCCCCGCTTCCAGCGCCTCGCGGTCCTGCGGCGCGATGAACTCGGCGACATCGCGCTCGAGCATCTCGTCGACCGACCAGCCGAGGATGCGCTCGACACTCGGGTTGCTGTACAGCAACCGGCCGTCCACGCCCATCTCCCAGATCCAGTCGTCGCTGTGTTCGACGATCGCGCGGAAGCGCTCCTCGCTCTCGCGCAGCGCATGTTCGGCCGCGCGACGCGCATGCCGTTCGCGCGCGGTCGCGATCGCGCGCTCCACCGCGGCCGGCAGCCGCAGCAGGTTGTCCTTCAGCACGTAGTCGGACGCGCCGCGGCGCAGCGCGTCGATCGCCAGCTCCTCGCCGATCGTCCCGGACACGAAGATGAAGGGCAGGTCGGGCGCGACCTCGCGGACGATGCGCAGTGCCTCGCGGCCGCTGAAACCGGGCATCGAGAAATCGCTGAGCACGATGTCCGGCGTGGTCTCCTGCAGCTCGCCGCGCAGCGACGCCTCGTCGGCCACCCGGACCAGCCGCAGCCCGCCGGCGTCGCGCAGCGCGCGCCGGATCAGCTCGGCATCGGGCTCCGAATCCTCGACCAGCAGGATGTGCAGCGCCTTCGTTTCCATCACTCGCCGGGGGCCTGGTTGGCGATCATCCAGTACATGCCGACCTGGGCGATGGTCTCGGCGAACGCGCCGAAGTCGACCGGCTTGACGACGTAGCTGTTGACGCCGAGCTCGTAGCTTTCCAGCAGGTCGCCCTCCTCGCGCGAGGAGGTCATCATCACCACCGGGATCTTTCGCAGGCGCGCGTCCGACTTCATCTCCCGCAGCACCTGCAGCCCGTCCATGCGCGGCATCTTCAGGTCGAGCAGCACGAGCCGGGGCAGGCCGCTGGTGCGTGCCGCGTGCGAGCCCTGCAGGCGCAGGTAATCGAGCGCGTCGACGCCGTCGTGCACGCGCTCGATGCGGTTGGCGATGCCGCGCCGGCGCAGCGTGCGCAGGGTCATCTCCGCGTCCGCGTCGGAATCCTCCACCAGCAGCACTTCGACGTTCTGGTAACTCATGCCTCCCTCCGTGCGGGCAACTCGAAGACGAAACAGGCACCGGCATCCGGCTGCGACCGTGCCGAGACCGTACCACCGTGCCGCCCGACGATCCTGTGCACGATGGCCAGGCCGACCCCGGTGCCTTCGAAGCGGTCCTGGGGATGCAGACGCTGGAAAACACCGAAGAGTTTATCGGCGTAGCGCGGATCGAAACCGACGCCGTTGTCACGGATCGAATACGTCGCCACCCCGTCGGCACGGCCACCGCTGACCTCCACGCGTGCCCCGCTGCCGCGCGGCGCGCTGTACTTCACCGCGTTCGACAGCAGGTTCAGCCACACCTGCCGCAGCAGCGCCGGGTCGCCGTCGCAGGGGGGCAGCGGTTCGATGTCGAACTGCACCGGGGCCTGGCTGTCCTGCATCACTTCCGACCAGGCTTCGGTCGCCAGCGCGGTCATGTCGACCGGCCGGGTTTCCAGCGGCTTGCGCCCGAGCCGCGACAGCGACAGCAGGTCGTCGATCAGCGCGCCCATCCGCCGCGAACTGGCGCTGATGGCGTCCAGCAGGCGGCGCGGCTCCGCGGCGAGGTCCGTGCCGAGGTCTTCCGCCAGCATCCGCGCATAGCCGTCGATGTGCCGCAGCGGCGCGCGCAGGTCGTGCGACACCGAGTAGCTGAAACTCTCCAGCTCCTTGACGCTCGCCTCCAGCGCGGCGGCCAGCGCGCGGATCTCCCGGTCGTCGGCCTGCCGGCGGGTGATGTCCTGCGCCATCCCGATGAAACCGAGCAGTTCGCCGTCGTCGTCGCGCAGCGCCGACACCGCCAGCTGCACCGGGAAGCGCGAGCCGTCACGCGCGACGTAGGTCCATTCGCGCTCGTCGACGCCGCGATCGCGGACGCGCGCGGTGAACACGTCGATCCCCTCGACCGGCCGCCCCAGCTCGGTGGACAGCACCTCGGCGCGCGCATCGACCTCGTCCGCGTCGTGGAACAGCGCCGGCGTCTCGCGCCCGACCACCTCCTCGGGCCGCCAGCCGAGGCGTTCGCTCGCGCTGCGGTTGAACAGCCGGATCGTGCCGTCCGGATCCACCGCGACGATCATGTAGCCGGCACTGTCGAGCATCGAGCGCTGGATCGCGCCGGCCGCGGCCAGTTCGCCGCGCAGCCGCTCGCTGCCGGCCAGTGCCAGCAGCAGCGCGCGGAACGCGATCGCGAGGACCAGCAGGCCGGCGGCCGGCATCGCGAAGATCGCCCACCGCAGGCCTTCGGCATAGTCGCCCGCGGCCTGCGCGCGCCGCCCCAGTTCCTGCGACTCCGCCGACCGGAGCGCCGCCAGCTCCGCGCGCATGGGGTCGAGCGAACCGGCCCCGTCGCTGCGGAACCGGACGCGCGCCGCGTCGAGCCCCGCGCTGCGCGCGACCGCCACCGTGCCGCGCATCGTCTCGTAACGCGCCGCGAGCAGCGTGCCGGCGGCGTCCAGACGGCGCAGCTGCGCGGCATTGCCCGCGGTGCGCTCCCGCAGCGAGGCCAGCAGCGCCAGCGCCGCGACGTGGTGGGCGTCGCGATCGGCGATGAACCGCGCATCGCCACGGATGAGGAACGCGCGCTGGTCGTTCTCCATCTGCAGCACTTCGGCATCGAGCTGCAGCGCCTGGCGCAGCACGCGCAGCGCCTGCTCGACCTGCGCGTTGGCGGACACCGTGGCCAGGTTCTGCCGGTGCACGCCCCAGGCGCCGACGGCGAACAGCGCCAGTGCGAGCGCGAAACCGCCATAGAGCCAGCGCCGTTCCAGCACGCCGTGCGCCGCTCCGTTCACGCTCATCCGCCGGTCCCCGACTGTGTCGCTCCACGACGCGCACGCGAAATCGGCCGGCCGGCGGACATGGGGGTCATCTCCGCAGGCAGCGGTCCAGGAAGTCCTCGGACAGGCGATAGCGGTGAAGCAGGTCGCTGCCCTGCAGGCCGTGCTTCGCGCCCGGGTAGGTCATCAGCTCGAAAAGGGTGCCGCGCTTCTGCAATTCGCCCATCAGCTTCGTGGTGTTCGAGAACAGCACGTTGTCGTCGGCCATGCCGTGGATCAGCAGCAGCCTCGACGTCAGCCCGTCGAGATGCGTGAACACCGACGCGTGCCGGTAACCGTCGGCATTGCGCGCCGGCAGATCCATGTAGCGCTCGGTGTAATGCGTGTCGTACAGCGCCCAGTCGGTGACCGGCGCGCCGGCGATGCCGCACGCGTAGCGATCGCTCGCCTGGCCGAGCAGCATCAGCGTCATGTAGCCGCCGTTGGACCAGCCGTGCACCGCGATGCGCGCCGGGTCGACCCACGGCTGCGCGCGCAGGAAGTCGACGCCGGCGAGCTGGTCGGCCACCTCGACCGTGCCCTGCTTCCCGTACAGCGCGCCACCGAAGGCCGCGCCGCGCCGGGGCGTACCGCGGTTGTCGACGGAAAACACCACGTAGCCCTGCTGCGCGAGGTACTGGTTGAACCAGTGGTCGCCGCGTCCGGGCCAGCTGTCGGTGACGGTCTGGGCGGCCGGACCACCGTAGACGAACACGACCACCGGATACTTCTTCGCGGGGTCGAAGCCGGCCGGCTTCACCAGCGAGTAATGCAGTGGCGTGCCGTCTTCGGCCGCCAGCGTGCCGAACGTCGTCGGCCGGTGCGCGGCGAGGTACGGCGCGTACGGATGCGACGGGTCGGTCGGATCGTTCGCGACCAGCGTCGCCACCTTCGTGCCGTCGGCACGGAACAGATCGGTGCGTGGCGGCGTCGATGTGCTCGACCAGACGTCGACGAACACCTTCGCGTTCGCGCTGAACGTCGCCGCGTGCATGCCGCCGGCGGGCGTGAGCCGCACCGGCTCGCCGCCGGCGAGCGGCACCGCGTAGACGTGTTTCTGCAGCGGCGAGTCCTTCGTGCCGGCGACGTAGGCGAAGCCGGCGGCCTCGTCGACGCCCAGCAGGTCGTCGACGTCCCAGTCGCCGGCCGTCAGCGCGCCGGCAGGCGCGCCATCGGGTGCGCGGCGCTCCAGGTGCAGGTGGCCGCTGCGCTCGGACAGCCAGAGGAAACTGTCGTCGGCGAGGAAACGCAGGCCGTCGTGCAGCGGCACCCACGTGGCGGCGGTTTCGCTCAGCAGCGGGCGCTGCGTGCCGCGGCGGAGGTCGGCTTCGACGAGATCGAGCCGGCGCTGGTCGCGTGTCTGCCGCTGGAACACCAGCCGCGACGGGTCGCGCCACGCGACGCGGGCGAGGTAGATGTCGGGGTCGTCGCCGAGGTCCACCGTCTTCGCGCCGCGTCCGGCCGGCGACACCACATGCAGCGACACGCGCACGTTCGCCTCGCCGGCGGACGGATAGCGCTGTTCGACGACCTCGGTGCGGTCGGGGTACACCTCGTGGCGCTTCTGCACCGCGACGCCGGATTCGTCGATGCGGGCGTAGGCGATCGCCGAATCGTCCGGCGCCCACCAGTAACCGGTGTGCCGGCCCATTTCCTCGTCGGCGACGAACTCCGCGACGCCGTTGCCGATCGTGTCGCTGCCGTCGCGCGTCAGCCGGACCTCGCGCCCGTCGTCGAGGTCGACCACCCACAGGTCGCGGTCGCGGACGAAGCTGACGAACCCGCCGCGCGGCGACACCTTCGGATCGGTCGCGAACCCGTCGGCGACATCGGTGAGCTTGCGCAGCGCGTGTTCCGCAGGCGCGTCCAGGTCGTACAGGTAGAGTTCGCCGCCGAGCGGAAACAGCAGCGTGCGCGCGTCGGGCGCCCACTGGTACTCGACGATGCCGCGATAGCCGACGATGCGCTGGCGCTCGCGCCGCGCCTTCTCCTCGTCCGACAGCACCTCGTCGGGCCGCACCGCGCGCGAGGCGACCAGCACGCGCCGTTCGCCGGAGTCGATGTCGTATTCCCACAGGTCGAGCTGGAAGCGATCGGCATCGGTGCCCTGCAGCCACGTCACCGCGCGGCCGTCGGGCGAGATCGCCGGCTTCATCAGCGTCGCGCCCGACAGCGAGCGGTCGCCGGTGATGGCTTCCAGCGTCAGCTTCTCGGCGGCGGCGGCGGGGGCGAGGGTCATGGCGGCGAGCAGCAGCAGCGTCTTCATCGATGCGCGATTCCGGTGGGGCGGCAGGCGCCGCGTCAGGCGAGGAAGCCGCCGTCGACCGGCAGGCTGGCGCCCGTGAGGTACGACGCGGCCGGGGACGCGAGGAACAGGACGGCCGGCGCGATCTCGCCCGGCTGGGCGACGCGCGCGAGCGGAATCGCCCGCAGCATCATCGCCATGATCTTCGGGTCGCCGGTGAGCGCCGATGCGAACTTCGTGTCGGTCAGCCCGGGCAGCACCGCGTTGACGCGCACGCCGTGCGGCGCGAGTTCCTTCGCGAACCCTTCGGTCATGCTGACGATGCCGGCCTTGGTCATCGAGTACACCAGCTGCCCGGCGGCGGAGCGGCGCGCGTTCACCGACGCGATGTTGACGATCGCGCCGCCGCGGCCGCGCATGCGCCGCGCCGCCTGCACCGTGGTCCAGAAATAGCCGCGCAGGTTCACCTCGACGGTCTTCTCGTAGGCCTCGAGCGGCATGTCGAGCACCGGCCCGAAATACGGATTCGCCGCCGCGTTGTTCACCACGATGTCGGGCACGCGCCCGTCGGCGTCGAGGCCGGCGAAAAGGGCGTCGATCGCCGCCGGATCACCGACGTGCATCGTCCGCGCCTCGGCCGAACCGCCGTCGCCGCGGATGGCCGCCGCGACCCTCTCGCAGCTCTCGACGCGGCGGCTGGTGCACACCACGTGGGCCCCGGCGGCCGCCAGCACATGCGCGATCGCCTCGCCGATGCCGCGCGACGCACCGCTGACCAGCGCGGTCTTTCCGGACAGGTCGAACAGGTCGGTGGACACGCGCGGTTCTCTCCGAAAAAACAGCCGGCTCAGGCATACGCCTTGGTATGCTCGGAGCCTAGCACAGGCCTCCGGAGCGCCTGGCGCATTCGGGGACACACCATGGCGCAGCGACGCGTCCTCATCACCGGCGCCGGCAGCGGGCTCGGCCAGGCACTCGCGCATCGCTACGCGCGGGCCGGCGACCGCGTCGCGTGCGTCGATCTCGACGCCGCCCGGGCCGGGCTGGCGCGCGCCGCGCTCGACGGCAGCGGTCATCTCGCGATCGCCGCCGACGTCGCCAGCGACGAACAGATGGAAGCACTGCACGAGCGCATCGCCGCCGAGTGGGGCGGCATCGACGTGCTGGTGAACAACGCCGGCATCGCCACCGGCGGCGCGATGGTCGAAACGACGATGCCCGAGTGGCGCAACGTGCTCGACGTCAACCTGCTCGGCGTCGT
>CBIHMN010000081.1:0-8079 GCA_966211005.1 uncultured Arenimonas sp. | reverse complement strand
ATGGCGGCCAGCGGCTCGCCGCGCCGCCGGCCGACCACGTTTCGCCGCAGCTCGACCGGGAGATCGTCGAGCAGGTCGCGCGCAACCTCGAGGAACTGCATTCCGCCGGCCGGCGGCCGGTGGCGGTGCCGGCGAAGGTGTCCGGACTGGCGTGGCCCATGGGCGCGACGGCCGGCGGCTATGACTGGTTCGGCATCAGCGGCTTCGTCGACCTCGATTCGCGCTCGCCCGGGTTCGTCCGCGACTACATGTGCGGCGACCGCTCCTACGACACCGCCGCCGGCTACAACCATGGCGGCATCGACTACATCCCGTGGCCGTTCCCGTGGCACCTGATGGACACGGCGCCGGTCGACATCCGGGCCGCGGCGCCCGGCACCCTGGTGCTCAAGGTGGACGGTGTATACGACCGCGCCTGCAACTGGGATGGCCCCGACCGGATGAACTACGTGGTCGTGCAGCACAGCGACGGCACGATCGCCCGCTACCTGCACATGAAACGCGGCACGGTCACGACGCGGCCCGTCGGCGCGGCGATCGCCGCCGGCGAAGTGCTCGGCAAGATCGGGAGTTCGGGGATCTCCAAGGTGCCCCACCTGCACTTCGAACTGCGCGCCGGCAATTCCGCCGGGGCGCCGGTGATCGAGCCGCACGCGGGCACCTGCAACGCGCGCCCGAGCGCATGGGCGGCGCAGCCACCGTACCGCCAGCAGAAGCTCACCCGCCTTTCGACGCATTCGCGGACGCCGCACTACCCGACCTGCCCCGACACGTTCGAACAGCCCTACCTGCAGGACGCGTTCGATCCCGGCACGACGATGACGGTGGTCGCCGCATATCGCGATGCGCGCGTCGGCGACGCCACCGCGTTCCGCGTCGTCGATCCGCACGGCACGGTGGCCTCGTCGTGGACGTTCGATCCGGCGGAGGATCCGGGGGTCACCTCCGAATACATCGACGGCGCGTGGTGGAACTGGGACGTCGCACTGGCCGCCGACGCGCCGCACGGTCCGTGGTTCGTCGAGGCGACGTATGGCGACTCGGTCGTGCGCCACCCGTTCCAGGTCGGCAGCGGAACGCGTGCGATCGCCGACCTGCGCGGCCTCGTCGGCGCGTGGTTCGAACCGGCCACGTCGGGACAGGGCTTCGAGTTCCACTGGCTCGGCGATGCCATGGCCCTGCTGTTCTTCTACGGCCACCGCGACGACGGCGAGAATTTCTTCCTGCTCGGCCAGCGCGAGGGACCGTTCGCGTTCGGAGAGGAAGTGGAGTTCTCGATGTACCGGACGACCGGCGGACGCTGGACCGGCTTCGATCCGGCGCAGATCCAGCGCCCCACCTGGGGTACGGCGAGCCTCACGTTCGTGGACTGCGACCGCGCGCTCGCCGTCCTGGATGGCGACGATGGCGTGCAGGTGCTCGAACTGGAACGATTGGGCCGTACCATCGGCCTCGACTGCGACTGAAGATCACGAACCGCGAAACTGGAGACGACGATGCGACATGCCCTACCCGTCCTGATCACGCTGGCCGCCGCATTCGCGGCGGCTTCGCCCGCGTCGGCGGCGTCCCGCCAGCCCGACGGCGGCCATGCCCAGGCCCCCGCCGACCACGTCTCCGACGCGCTCATCGCGCGTCTCGCCGCCGAGGCGACCGAGAACATCGAGCAGCTGCGCCGCGATGGCCGGCTGCCGAAATCGAGCGTGCAGGTGTCCGGCCTCGGCTGGCCGCTCGGCCCGGCCCCCGGCATCGGCGAGGACTGGCACGGCATCTCGAATTTCGTCGACCTCGACCCCGATTACCCGAACCAGCTGCTCGACTACACCGGGGGCACGCGCACGTACGACACCACGTCGGGATACAACCACCGGGGCATCGACTATTTCATCGGACCGTTCCCGTGGATGCTTCTCGACCAGGGCGCCATCGAAGTGCGCGCGGTAGCGGCCGGCACGCTCGTCGGCCGCACGGACGCGTTCAATGACCGCTCGTGCTCGATGAACGCGCCGGACACGCCGAACTACGTGTCGATCCACCACGCCGACGGCACCCTCGCGTACTACCTGCACATGAAGAAGGGGTCGGTGACGACGCTGCCGATCGGCAGCGCGATCCCGGCCGGCACGGTGCTGGGACGCGTCGGGAGCTCCGGTGTCTCGACCGGGCCGCACCTGCACCTGGAGCTGCGCGCGAACGCGACGCCGGGCGCGGCGGTGATCGAGCCGCACACGGGTCCCGCCAACCCGGGACCGTCGCTGTTCGCGGAGCAGCGGCCGTACCGGGACTCGGCGATCGGGCGCATCACCACCCATTCGGCGCCGCCGGTGTCGCCCACCTGCAGCGGCAACGGGACGATGACCGGCACCGACACGCCGAACCTCGCCACGACGTTCATGCCGGGCGATCCGATCATCTATCTCGCCGCCTATCGCGACCAGGGCCGCGGCCAGGTGGCGAATTTCCGCGTGCTGCGCCCCGACCTGAGCGTCGCCGAGAGCTGGAGCTTCGATTCGGCGCAGGTGAACGGCACGCCGGAGTACTACAGCGGCAGCTACTGGTACTGGAACGACACGATTCCGGCGAATGCGCCGCACGGGCTGTGGACGTTCGAGTCGACCTTCCAGGGCGAAACGAAGACGCACACCTTCACCGTCGGCGACACGACGACGGCGATCGGCGACATGAAGGGACTCATCGGCGCGTGGTTCGAGCCGGCGACTTCCGGCCAGGGCTTCGAGCTGCACTGGATCAACGGCAACATGGCACTGCTGTTCTTCTACGGCCACCACGACGACGGCGAGAACTTCTTCCTGCTCGGCCAGCGCGACGGCGCGTGGGACTTCGGCCAGGAGGTCGAGTTCTCGATGTACGCCACCACCGGCGGCCGCTGGACGGACTTCGACCCGGCGCAGATCCAGCGCACGACCTGGGGCACGCTGCGCATCACGTTCGTCGACTGCGAGAACGCGGTGGCCGAACTCGACGGCGCCGACGGCACGAAGGTGATGACGCTCGAGCGGCTCGGCCGCACCGAGGGCCTCGACTGCGGCCTCTGACGGCGCGTCAGTGCTTGCGACCCGGCTCCGGCCGGCCCTTCCAGCAGGTGGGGCACGGCCCGGGGCCGCGGTATTTGTGGCCGCGCGGACAGGTCTTCCAGCCGTTGCTGGCGGGAGCCGGGTCCTTGACGTGGTGTCGGGGAGTGGTCACGGGCGTATCGGAGCGCAGCGCGGGTGGACAGGGCGCGAAAAGCGCCAGAGTCACCGCCCTTTCCGTTTCACCGCCCCATTCCGTCCGGCAGCGCCGTGTAGCCGCCCGCCACGCCCTTGACCGCCACGGCGACCGCATCGTGCGGATGCAGGCTCTCGTGATGCGAGACCCGCACGCGGAAATCGGCGATGCGCTCGTCGGCGGCCAGCACGCCGCGGATGCGGCGGGCGGCATCTTCGCAGAACATCAGGTTCTGGCCGTTGAGCCGGGCGAAGGCCTGCTCGTCGACGCGCTTCACCGCGGTCTGCACCGGCGTGCGCAGCACGCTCTCGACGAGATCGATCGCCTCCGCCACCGGCAATCCGGCGAACGACGGCACGAGCCGCAGCTGCACCTCGGCAGTGCTGCGCTGCGCATGCGGCACCGCCACGATGCCCTGCTCGCTGCCCAGCCACGCCAGCACCGCATCGCGGTCCGGTGCCCGGCCCTCCGGGAAATCGCCGGCGAACTGCTGCTGGATCAGTTGCCGTGACAGGGCCGCCGACGCCGGACAGGTGCTGGAATACTGCACCTGCACGCCCAGTTCGAGCGCGAACTGGCCGCGATCGAGCACGGCCGTGAGCGTCACCGGGTAACTCCGCCAACCGCTGTGATCGCTGGCGAGCGCGGGCCGCCGCAGCAGGTGTTCGAAACCGATGCGCAGCATCGCCCGGTCGGACAGGCCGGCGTGCGATTCGAGGAAGTCCTTCAGCAGCCGTCGCAGCGACGCCGGCGTGACCGGTTCGGCCGACAGGGCCGCGTCGACGTGCAGGTAGAGCCGCGACATGTGGATGCCGCGCGCATCGGGCCGCGCGAGGTTCACGAACGCATCCACGCGCGCCGGCGCGGTGGCGGCGCGGCCCGCGCCATCGGCCAGCGTCACGGGCATCTCGATCCGGCCCATGCCGACCCAGTCGAGGGCGCCGGCGAGCGCCGGCCGCGGGTCGGACGCGACGTCGGGCAGCGCGCGGGCGGTGTTGTCGCGGACGGGAGGCATCGGCGGCTCCATCAGGGTCGAATGAATCAGGTGCGGTCGGCGGGCGTCGATCGCAACCGCGCGGCGGGACGGACGGTACGTTGCATTTCAGCCACGCCGTGCCAGCCGCCAGGCCCGCAGGACGGTGAACGGTGCGGATTCGGGCGTGAAACCGCGGCCCGACGCCAGACGACGCAATGCCACCCGGTCCAGTCCGGCGCGCAGCCGCCGGTACAGCGGCTGGCCGTCGACGGCGACCGGCAATGCCTGCACCAGCGCCGTGGCCCAGTCGCGCAGCAGCGCTTCGCCGGCGGGCCCGCCGGACGCGAGCTGCGCGCCCGTGAGGCCGTGCCGCGCCAGCAATGCCAACGGCACGCGCGCATGGTCGTCGTCGCCGAGGCCGCGCGGCAGGCGCTGCCAGAGCAGGTGCACCGCGATCGCGTCCGGCGCGGACGGCAGACGTGACGGAAACAGCGCCGATTCGGCCGCCGCGAGCGCTTCGGCGAGCGGCCGGACCTGGGCGATCGCGTCGGCGGGGTCGACCGGGCGCGCGTCCGCGTGCACCTGCCGCAGCACCGCGCCGGCCAGATCGCGCCACGGCACGCCGACACCTGCGGTCCCGCCCCCGCCCGGTGGCGTGGTCGCGAGGTCGGCGGCGAGCGGATGCCGGCCGAGGCCTTCCGCGAAACGCAGCAGTTCCTCGGCCCACCACGGCGCCTTCACCGCGGTGACGCGCGGGTCGCTCAGTTCGAATACGGCCTCGCGCAGCTCGGTCACCAGCGCGCCCCAGGCGCGGAAACGCGCGCGCGTCGCCGGCGGGCAGAACACCTCTGCCAGCGCCATCTCCGGCTCGCGCCGATGCCATTTGGCGATGAAGTGGTCCTGGGCCTGCACGCTCACGCCGGCGCGAGCCCGGCGATCGCATGCAGGTCGGCGGGGACGGCCGCGGCGTGGTCGGCCCCCCACTGCAACGGGTCCTCGCCCGGCAGCCGATAGCCCCAGAGTGCCGCCGCGGAAGGCATGCCGGCGGCCCGCGCGGCCTGCACGTCGCGCTCGTCGTCGCCGACGTACAGGCATCGCGCGGGATCGATGCCGAGCCGTTCGCACGCCAGGTGCAGTGGCGCGGGGTCGGGCTTGCGCAGCGGCAGCGTGTCGCCGCCGACCAGCACCGCGCAGCGCGCCACCCAGCCCATTCCGGCGACGACACCCGCGGCCAGCGCTTCGGGCTTGTTGGTGACGATGCCCCAACGCACCCCGCGCGCGTCGAGCGCGTCGAGCAGCGCCGGCACGCCGGTGAACGGCTCGCTCTCGACCGCGAGCGCTTCGGCGTAGCGGGCGAGGAACGGCGGCAGCAGCGCATCGCGCGCGGCATCGTCGAGATCGGGCAGCGCGACCGCGAGCATCGCCCGGCCGCCCTTCGACACCACCTCGCGCAGGCGCGCCAGCGGCACCGCGGCGCGGCCGAGGCCGGCGAGCACGTGGTTCACGGCGTTGCACAGGTCGGGCGCCGTGTCGACCAGCGTGCCGTCGAGGTCGAACAGCACCGCGCGCGGCGCATTCGCGGCGATCACGGCCGGAGCGCGCTGCACAGGTAATTGATCGCGGTCGTGCCGCCGACCCGCGCGCGTCGCCCCAGCGGGTCGTACTGCAGGCCGCTCACGTCTTCGGGGCGCAGCCCGGCGGCGCGCAGCCACGCGGCGAGTTCCGACGGCCGGATGAACGACGCGTAGTCGTGCGTGCCCTTCGGCAGCAGGCGGGCGACATATTCGGCACCGACGATCGCGCCCGCGAACGCCAGGGGCGTGCGGTTGATCGTCGACACGAACAGGTGGCCGCCCGGCTTGAGCAGCGTCGCGCAGGCCTGCACGACGGATGCCGGATCCGGCACGTGCTCCAGCATTTCCATGCAGGTGATCGCGTCGAACGTGCCGGGCTCGGCCGCGGCGAGCGCCTCGACCGGCTGCAGGCGATAGTCCACGGCCAGCCCGGATTCGAGCAGGTGCAGCTTCGCCACTTCGATCAGCTCGGGCGCGAGATCGAGTGCGACCACGTGCGCGCCCTCGCGCGCCAGCGCCTCGCTGAGCAGCCCGGCGCCGCAGCCGACGTCGAGCACGCGCGCGCCGGCGAGGCGGACGCGGTCGCGCACGTAACCGAGCCGCGCCGGATTGAGTTCGTGCAGCGGGCGCTGCGGGCCCTGCGGGTCCCACCAGCGCCGGGCGAGCGCCCCGAATTTCTCCAGCTCGGCGGCGCTGGCATTGATACCGGCGCGATCGCCGCCGTCAGGGGCTTCCGGTGCCGCGTTCATGACGCCGGCGCACCGATCGCGGCGATGCGCTCGCGCCACTGCCGCGCCTTCGCACCGATCGCGTCGGTGTCGATATCCGTCAGCCGGCCGTCGGCGAGCCTGCGCACTCCCGCGATCCAGACGTCGCTCACCTGGTGGCGGCCCGTGGCGTACACCAGCTGCGAGACCGCGTGATACAGCGGCTGTGTTTCGAGCGGATCGAGGTCGACCAGCACGAGGTCGGCGGCCTTGCCGGGCTCGATCGAGCCGACGCGGTCGCCGAAACCGAGCGCGCGCGCGCCGCCGAGCGTGGCCATCCGCAGCGTCGAGGCGGCGTCCATCGCCGACGCGTCGCCGGCGACGCCCTTCGCCAGCAGCGCGGCGGTGCGCATCTCGCCGAACATGTCGAGGTCGTTGTTGCTCGCGCAGCCGTCCGTGCCCAGCGCCAGCGTGACGCCGGCGCGGTGCAGGTCGTGCGCCCGGCAGAAACCGGACGCGAGCTTGAGGTTCGATTCGGGACAGTGGGCGACCGCGACGCCGCGCTCGGCGCACAGCGCGACCTCGGCGTCGGTGAGCTGCGTCATGTGCACCGCGATCAGGCGCTCGCTGACGAGGCCGAGCCGGTCGAGCCGTGCCAGCGGCCGCACGCCGTGCTCGCGCACCGATTCGTCGACCTCGTGCGCGGTCTCGTGCACATGGCAGTGCACGCGCAGGTCGAGCTGGTCGCACAGCATCCGGATGCGATGGAACGACGTGTCCGACACCGTGTACGGCGCGTGCGGCGCGAACGCCGTCGCGACCAGCGGATCGCGGCGCCAGACGTCGTGCACCTCGCACGCCTTGTCGAAGTATTCGTCCTGCGTGCGTGCCCAGGCCGTCGGGAACTCGATCACCGGCAGGCCGACGAGCGCGCGGAAGCCGAGGCGCGAATACGTCGCCGCCTGCACGTCCGGGAAGAAGTAGTTCTCGTTGGCGCAGGTGGTGCCGCCGCGGATCATTTCGGCGACCGCCAGCTCGATGCCGTCGGCGACGAAGGCCGGCCCGATCACCTGCGCCTCGACCGGCCAGATGTGCTGCTGCAGCCACGTCATCAGCGGCAGGTCGTCGGCGACGCCGCGCAGCAGCGTCATCGGATTGTGGCAGTGCGCGTTCACGAGTCCCGGCAGCAGCGCCGCGCCCGGGCGCGACACGACCACATCGGCCGTGTAGCGCCCGCGCGCCTCCGCGCACGGCAGCACCGCGACGATCTCGCCCCCGCGCACCGCGACCGCGTGATCGGCCAGCACCACCGCATGCGGCTCGACCGGGATCACCCAGCCGGCCTCGATCAGCAGGTCGCAGCGCTCCGTCGCGGTCGTCGTCATCCCTTACTTGACCCGCGAGACGTATTCGCCCGAGCGCGTGTCGACCTTGATGACCTCGTCCTGGTTCACGAACAGCGGCACGCGCACGACCGCGCCGGTCTCCAGCTTGGCCGGCTTGCCACCGCCGCCCGAGGTGTCGCCGCGGACGCCCGGGTCGGTCTCGACGATCTTCAGCTCGACGAAGTTCGGCGCCTGCACCGCGATCGGCG
>CBIHMN010000080.1:0-8109 GCA_966211005.1 uncultured Arenimonas sp. | reverse complement strand
ACCAAGCGCTTCGGCTCCGAGCACGGCCACACCTACGTCAACGGCGTGCTCGACCATGCCGCCGCGCAGTGGCGCGCCGTCGAGGCGCAGGCGTCGCGCCGGCCGTGACGCGCGCGCTGCCGTGAGCGGCGAGTTCGCGCTGATCGACCGGATCCGCGCGCGCGTCGCGGGCCGCGCCGACGTCGTGCTGGGCATCGGCGACGACGCCGCGCTGCTGCAGGTGCCGCCGGGCCACCAGCTGGTGGTGACGACCGACACGCTGGTCGCCGGCGTGCATTTCCCGCTCGACACGCCCGTGGCCGACCTCGGCTGGAAGGCGCTGGCCGTGAACCTGAGCGACCTCGCGGCGATGGGCGCGGCGCCGGCCTGGGTCTCGCTGGCACTGACGCTGCCGCAGGCCGACGGCGACTGGGTCGATGCCTTCCTCGACGGGTTCGCCGAACTCGCCGACCTGCACCACCTCGCGCTGGTCGGTGGCGACATGACACGCGGCCCGCTCAGCGTGACCATCACCGCGCACGGCCTCGTGCCCGACGGTGCGGCGCTTCGGCGCGGCGGCGCGCGTCCGGGCGACGACGTCTGGGTCACCGGCACGCTCGGCGACGCCGCCGGCGCGCTGGCGCAGCATGTCGCCGGCGGTGCGTACTCCGCGAAGCTGCGCTACCGGCTCGACCGGCCGACGCCACGCGTCGACGCCGGCCTCGCGCTGCGTGGCGTCGCGACCGCGGCGATCGACGTCAGCGACGGGCTGCTCGCCGACCTCGGCCATGTGCTCGCGGCCAGCGGCGCCGGCGCGCGGCTCGACCTCGGCCGGCTGCCGACCTCGCGCACGCTCGCCGACCACTTCGACGAACGCCGCCGCTGGGAACTGCAGCTGGCCGGCGGCGACGACTACGAACTGTGCTTCACCGCGCCCCCCCACGCCGCGCTGGCGATCGAGCAGGCGCTGGCGGGCTTCGACACCGGCGCGACGGTGATCGGCCACGTCGTCGCCGGCCACGGCATCGTCTGCACCACGCCCGACGGCGACGCCTACGCGCCCCCGGCCACGGGCTACGATCACTTCCATGGCCAGTGAATGGCGAAGCGTCGACGCGGATCACGCGGATCAACGCGGATAGAGCAGAATTCTTCTTGAAACGCCTTATCCGCGTCCATCCGCGTAATCCGCGTCAAGGCTTCGCTCTGCTCCCGTCCTGAGGTCTGTTGATGGCGAAGTTGCCCGAAGGTTCGCGGCGCGCGTTGATGAAGCATCCGCTCGGGTGGGTGGCGGCCGGGTTCGGCGCGGGGTTTTCGCCGAAGGCGCCGGGGACCGTCGGCAGCGCGGTCGCGCTGCTGCCGTGGTGGCTGTGGCTGCAGCACCTGCCGTGGCCGACGTATGTCGGCGTGCTGGTCGCGACGTTCGCGCTCGGGTGCTGGGCCGCGGACTGGGTGATCTCGCGCACCGGCGTCGACGACCCGGGCGTGGTGGTCTGGGACGAGTACGTCGGCATGTGGATCGCGCTGTTCTTCGCGCCGGCCGGATGGGAATGGATGCTGGCGGCGTTCGCCGCGTTCCGCGTGTTCGACATCTGGAAGCCGTGGCCGGTGCGCTGGGCGGATCGCGAGCTGCACGGCGGGTTCGGGGCGATGCTCGACGATGCGCTGGCCGGCGTCTATGCGCTCGGCGTCGTGCAGCTCGTACTGGCGCTGGCGGCGCGGACCTGACGAAGGGGCGATGACCCCGAAAGATCCGCCGCCTGTGGCGGGCGGGCGAATCCACCGCTGCGCAGGCGCCCGGCGACCAGCCCCGGGATCGCGGACGTCGCTGACGACGCCGGGGTCGGCGAATCGCTCACCGGGACTTCGGAAATCGTCCCGTCGTCCTGTCATCGAATTCCCGCATCTGCTGTCGCACACGTCGGCCCGCCGCATGGCACCGCCTTCTCAGCGGTCGATCGGCGCCTCGGCGTAGCGGTGAGCGCGCCGGCCATCGCGCTGGACGAGGCCTTGCTTCCGACCCGGGTAGGACGGGTGTGATTGCGACGCCCGCGCTCCGCGGGTACAGCGAAGGAGCGGGTGATGCGCGAGCAGACGACGATGGAAGTGGAGCGGGCCCTCCCGCGGTGCCTGGTACGGGTGCTCGTCCTGTTCGCGCTGATGTGTCCACTGACGGCGACGGCCTTCTGCGGACAGCCCGGTGAACCACCCTGCGAAGTGAGGGCCGTCGACGTCACCGGCACGACGGTAGGCAGATACGTCCCGTACATGCCGCTACGCGGGTTCCTGTACTTCAGGCTCGTCGGGGGAGCCTTCTCGCCGAACAGCGGGCAGATGGAAGCCGACTGGAACTCCCTGGTGGACCCCTGCTCACAGGCGAAGGGTACCAACCCGATCATTCCCGGTACCGGCAACAAAGTGGAACCGGAACTGGATTTCGCGGTGGCCGGCGAGGCAGGCCTCTACCTGCAACGGACGTACAACCACCACTGGAACGGAATAGGTCTTTTCGGAAAACATTGGCAAAGCAACTTCGACTACAAGCTCACCTGGGGCACGAGCGCCGTCAACGGCTGCTATCCGTTCCAGTCCGGCGCGAACTGCACTCTCGGCAACACGAACACCATCTGGGCGACACGGCCCGACGGGCGACGCGTCAAGTTCAACAGGAACCTGACGACGGGAGTCTTCTGGGAGGAAAAGCCCGGCGCGATCGCCAGGCTCGAGCGCAATGCGACGACCGGCCTTCTGACGCTGCACAACGAGGAAGGCGGTGTCGAAACCTACTCGCAGCACGGCTACATCCTGAAGGTGGCCAACCGGGCCGGCATCGCCTGGACCTTCAGCTACGATGGAAATGCCGTGACCAGGGTCACGCACTCGTCGGGCAAGACCGTCGAGTTCATCTGGACGGGAAACCAGCTCACTACGGTGAAGGACCCGGCAGGCAATGCGTATCGCTACACGTACTCGGCGGACGTGTTTGGAGCCGGCCTCCATCGGCTCGCTTCCACGAGTCGTCCCGGGCTTCCCGCGACGGTGACGACCTACCACTACGAGCACGCTCCGGACAAAGGGGCTTTGACCGGAAAGAGCATCAACGGCACCCGCCATTCGTGGTTCACCTACGACGCTGCCGGCTATGCGACCGGAAGCGAGCATGCCGACGGGCAGGACAAATACGTGTTCAGGTACACGCCGGGGGCGAACGGGCTGCTGACGGTTCTCGAAACCGGTCCGCGTGGCAAGCAGACCACCTATACGTACCGCGAAGGAAAGCTTCTCACGGTCACCGGTCACTCCAGCACGTACTGCGCGGCGAACTACGCCGAAACGGTCTACGACAGCAATGGCTACATGCACGTCGCCACCGACTTCAACGGCAACGCCACGGTTTTCAATTACAACGCCAAGGGCCAGCTGCTCGACAAGGTGGAGGCCTACGGCAAGCCCGAGGCGCGGAAGACGACGTACACATGGGATGCGAACGAAAACAGGGTGGTGAGCGTCGTGGTGGGAGGCGTCACGTCCGGCTCGGACCTCTACCGGCTCGACTTCACGTATGCCCCCGATGGGCGGGTCGCTTCGGAACGGGCGACCAACCTGTCAGCGATCGGTGTCCGGAACCAGAGCAGGGTGACGACCTATACCTACACCAAGCATCCGAACGGAATGCTCCATACCGTGGTGGCCGACGGCCCTTCTCCGAACCTGATCTTCAACGACAAGGTTGTCCAGACATTCAGCAGTGCAGGTGACCTGGTCTCGACCAGGAACGACGCGCAGCATGCGACGACTTACGGCCTCTACAACGCGCTCGGATTGCCGGGGAGGATCACCGGCGCGAACGGCGACGTGATCGAGTACACCTACGACGAGCGTGGAAGGATCACCAATACGCGCAGCTACCCCGACGGTGTCGCGGCCGACACCCGCTTCACCTACGACGGATTCGGTTTCCGCGACACGGTGGCCGCCCCGGATGGCACGAAACTCGACTACCACCATGTCTCCACGGGCCGGCTGGTCGCGATCAGCCAGCAGGAAGGGGCGTCCGACTACCCGCGAGCGACGCAACATTTCGATTTCGACGTCATGGGGAATGTCGAGAAATTCACGGTCTCCCGTACCGCTTTGGAGCTTCAGACCGCTCCCTGCACGGTCCAGCCGGGTTGCTGGCCGGGTGGTGAACCGCCGCCGCCGCGCAAGGTGCCGGTGACGACACCGCGATTCATCGCACGTGCCGAATACGACGAGCTGGGAAGAATCCGGCAGAGACGCGGAAACTACGGCCAGCATGTGCGCTATACGTATGATGCCAATGGCAACGTCAGGACGGAGACCGACGCGCACGGTCACGTGACCACGCACTGGTACGACGCGCTCGACCGCGTCGTGCGCACGAGACACGCGCCCGGCAACGAAACCCGCTTCGAGTACGATCTCGCGGGCCTGGTCACCAAGGTCACGGATCCGCGCGGGGCGATCACGACCTATGCCTACGATGGCTTCGGTCAACTCTGGATGCAGGTGAGCCCCGACTCGGGCACGACGACCTACGCGTACACCCCCGACGGCCTGATCAGCCAGATGACGCGCAACGACGGCGTCGAGACGCACTATGGGCATGACGACCTCGGTCGGCTGCGTAGCGCGACCTCATCGGGACGCAGCAAGCGGTACTTCTACGATGCGTGCACCCACGGCAAGGGACGGATCTGTTCGGTCGTCGATGACGACGGCGGCGTCGTGTCCTTCGCCTACGACCCCTACGGGAATCTGGCTTCGCGGCAGGACCGGATCAAGGTCGGAGCATCGCTCACGAACGACTGGACGCACTACACCCACGACAATCGCGGGCGTCTCCAGTCGATCACGTATCCCGACGGCACGATCGCGACCTACGGATATGCATTCGGCCGCAACCGCTCGATGACCGTGAGCTCGGGCGGGGTGGTCAGGACCGTCGCGACCGTACTTGCACACGAGCCGTTCGGCCCGGTTTCCAGCTGGACCTTCGGCAATGGCGTAGTTCGGAACGCGACACGCGATCTGGACTGGAGAACTTCGACGCTGACTGCGGCAGCCGGCGCGACACCGATCCAGTCGCTCGCGTTCACGTACAGCGCCACCGACGACATCATCGGCCTCGGGAACGGCGTCAACGCCGCGATGACGCAGACGTTCGGATACGACGAGAGGAATCGGCTCAGCAGCGTCGCGGCGTCGGCCGCGTCCCAGGCCTGGACGTACGACGAGAACGGCAATCGCCAGTCCCACACCTGGGGTGGAAACGTCGACACCTATGTCACCGCAGCGTCCAGCAATCGATTGAGCGCGATCTCCGGCCCCCGGCCCCGCGCGGTGTCCACCAATGCGAACGGGCAGATCACCACCAATGGCGGGGCCACCTACGGCTTCGATCCATTCAACCAGCTGGAGACCGTAGTCAAGCCGGGAAGCCTGACGACCTTCGCGATCAACGCGCTCGGCCAGCGGTCCAGCAAGTCGAGCGGTGCGACGACGACGCGTTTCGTCCATGCGGGCCAGAATCAACTGATGGCCGAGAACAACGGTACCGCCTGGTCGAACTATCTCTGGTTCAACGGAGAGCTGGTCGGCCTGGTCCGCGGCGGTCAGCTCTACTTCATCCACAACGATCATCTGGGTCGACCGGAGGCCGTCACGAACGGTGCGAAAGCCGTGGTCTGGCGTGCCGACAACCACGCCTTCGACCGCAAGGTGACGCTGGACGCCATCGGTGGGCTGAATCTCGGCTTCCCCGGGCAGTACCATGACGTCGAGACCGGGCTCTGGCAGAACGGATTCCGCAACTACGACGCCAGCCTGGGGCGATATGTGGAAACCGATCCCATCGGGCTTGCAGGCGGGCTGAACACGTACGCCTACGTCGCGAACAATCCCGTCGTCGGGGTGGATCCGTTGGGACTTGAAACGCTACGGTGCGCTCGGGAACTCGGCAACAGCGCCGGGGCGCCGATGTCGCCGGCGGGAAACCCGCTTCGGCACGACTTCCTGATCTCGGACGGCAAGGTCTACAGCTTTCAGATGGGCTCGAACGCGATAGCGAGCCAGGGTCGCATCGACGATGGCGAGAAAGGGAACGAGAAATGCGAGTCGATCTCGACGGACCCGGAGTTCGACAAGGCCGTGGCACAGGCGGTCAAGGAAATCGGGGCGCCCCGATACAACGTGGCGGCCTATCCTGGAACGCTCGGCTACGCGACAGGCTTCCGGAACTGTCAATCGTGGGCGACGAACGTGCTGGCGCGGGCACGCGAGATCCACGGCGGGAAATAATCAACGGAGGATGCCATGTGGGAGTTCATTCAAGGCTTGCTGTTCGCCAATGTTTTCATGATCGCCGGTCCGGGAGACTTCGCCCCCGGCAACCATCGGCTCGAGTTGAAGGAGCCGATCTCGGCGATCAGTGAAACCGCGTCGTTTCGTCTGGACATCACGAACATGGTTCCCGAGGACGCCCGAACACTGGAGAAGTCGCGGGCCTGGATCAGGAGCACGTTTCCCGACCACTCCGTTCGGGCCACTTTGCACTCCGCGGATGGAGCCGAGGTCAACCTTGCTTTCGACGGCGCCACATCCTGGAATACTGCGAGCATCCAGCTGATCATCCGGGCTCCCGAAGGGGTGCCGAAAGGCGTTTCCTATTCATCGGCGTCGCTTTCGACGGATTTGCAGCTGCGACAGGTCACGGTGTCGTGGGCGAACTACAAGCCGTGATGACCGGGCGGTTTCGGCAGGGCAGGGGTCGCCGCCGCGATGTGCGCGGCCACCGCTGCCCGCATCGCCGGCACCACCTCGGCATCGAACCAAGGGTTGTGCACGAACCAGCCGGTATTGCGCGGGCTCGGGTGCGGCAGCGGGAACACGGCCGGCGCGTACTCTCGCCATGCCCGAACGGTGTCGGTCAGCGTCTTCTTCCGCCGCTCGCCGAGGAAATGCGCCTGCGCGTAGGCGCCGACCGCGAGCACCAGCTTCACGTCGGGCAGCATCGGCAGCAGGCGCGGGTGCCATGTCGCGCGGCATTCGGGACGCGGCGGGAGGTCGCCGCTCGCGCCGCGGCCCGGGTAGCAGAACCCCATCGGCACGATCGCGATGCGCGTGTCGTCGTAGAACGCCGCCTTGTCGATTCCCATCCAGCCGCGCAGCCGCACGCCGCTGGCGTCGTCCCACGGCACGCCGCTGCCGTGCACCAGCGTGCCCGGCGCCTGGCCGACGATCAGCAGCGTCGCCGTCGCGCTCGCCCGCAGCACCGGTCGCGGGCCGAGCGGCAGCGCCGCTTCGCACAACCGGCACGCGCGGATCTCGGTCAGCAGCGCATCGAGCGGCGCGACGGGCTTCACGATCCGCCACCGGAGCGATTTACAACGGATAGAAGCCGATAGGAGCGGATCAGATCCGGAAGCCTTATCCGCTTTGATCGGCTTTGATCCGTTGTTGAAAAACAGCCACTCAAGGCGGCAGCACCTTTCCCGGATTGAGGATCCCGTCCGGGTCGAACAGCGCCTTGATGCCGCGCATCAGCGCGAGCGCGCCCGGGTCGAGCGAGCGCGCGAGCAGGTCGCGCTTGACGAGCCCGATGCCGTGTTCGCCGCTGACGAGGCCTTCGAGCGCGATCACCGCGTCGAACACGTCGGCGAGCGCGGCCTCGGCGCGCGCGGACTGCGCCGTGTCGTCGGGGTCGAACAGGATGTTGACGTGCAGGTTGCCGTTGCCGGCGTGGCCGAACACGACGACCGGCAGCGCGTGCTTCGCCCGCGCGGCGCGCACCGCGGCGACGAGAGCGGGAATGCGCGACACCGGCACCACCACGTCCTCGTTGATCTTGCCCGCCGCGATCGTCCGCAGCGCCGGGCTCAGCGCCTTGCGCGCGGTCCACAGCTGCTCGCGTTCGGCGTCGTCGCGTGCGGCGGTGACCCCGAGGCAACCGGGTCCCTGCGCGGCGGCGGTCACCGCGTCGACGGCTTCCGCCAGCACGGCCTCGTCGCCGTCCACTTCGAGCATCAGCAGCGCGCCGGCCGCCGGGATGTCGGCGCCGCCGACCTCGCGCGCGAGGCGCACCGCCTCGTCGTCCATGAACTCCAGCAT
>CBIHMN010000079.1:0-8167 GCA_966211005.1 uncultured Arenimonas sp. | reverse complement strand
TGATCCTGGCCACGCAGCGGCCGTCGGTGGACGTCATCACCGGCCTGATCAAGGCCAACATCCCGACGCGCATCGCGTTCCAGGTCAGCTCCAAGATCGACTCGCGCACGATCCTCGACCAGTCCGGCGCCGAAACGCTGCTCGGCAACGGCGACATGCTCTATCTGCCGCCGGGGACGGCGATGCCCGAGCGCGTGCACGGGGCGTTCGTCAGCGATGACGAAGTGCACCGCGTGGTCGCCCACCTGCGCCAGAACAGCAAGGGCCCGGACTACATCGACGGCGTGCTGGAGGACGTGCAGTCGCTCGGTGACGGGCAGGTGATCGGTGCGACCGGGCTGCCCGAAGCCGGCTCGTCCGGCGACGAGAGCGACCCGCTGTACGACGAGGCGGTGCGGGTCGTCACCGAGACGCGCCGCGCGTCGATTTCGGGCGTGCAGCGCCGGCTCAAGATCGGCTACAACCGTGCCGCGCGACTGGTGGAGGCGATGGAAGCCGCCGGCGTGGTGTCCGGCCCCGAACACAATGGCGACCGCACGGTCCTCGCGCCCCCGCCACCCCGCTGACGATCCGCCCTGCAGGAGCGGCTTCGGCCGCGACGCCTGAAAACCCGTTCAGCACCCCCGCCCGGAAATGCACCCCCGTTCAGCCAGCCGCCTCCATTCTTGCCTCCAGCCCCCGTTCCTCCCGAGGCCCTCATGAAACCGACCTTCAGCTCGCTGCTGCTCCTTCCGTTGCTCGCCTTCGCGACCCACGCCCACGCCGGCGCGCGCGACCGCCTCGATGCCTTCACGGGCGGGGCGAAAGGGCTCGCCGCGTCGTTCGAGCAGACCGTACATGCGCCGAACGGCGCGCTGACGGAAACCTCGACCGGCACGGTGCAGCTGCAGGCGCCGCGGCAGTTCCGCTGGGAATACCTGAAGCCGTACCCGAACCTGATCGTCGCCGACGGCGACCACATCTGGATCTACGACCCGGACCTGGAGCAGGTGACGGTGCGCCAGCAGAGCCTGGAGGAGCAGAACAGCCCGCTCGCCGCGCTGATCGACCCGGGTGAACTGGACCGCCAGTTCGACGCGCGCGAAGTGGCCGACGCCGGCGGGCTGCAGTGGCTCGAACTCACTCCCAAGAAGGCCGACGATGCGCCGTTCGAACGCGCCCGCCTCGGGCTCGGCGCGGACGGTTTGGCGAAGATGGAGATGTTCGACGCGCTCGGCCAGCGCACGGTGATGACGTTCACCGACTGGAAGCGCGACCCCGCGTTCGCGAAGGGCACGTTCGTCGTCGTTCCGCCGGCGGACGTGGACGTCGTCGGCGAGGTCGCCGACGGCGCCGAGGTCATGCCGCTGGCCGACTGACCGCCGCCGCCTGCGAAAGGCGACAATGGCGCCGTGGCCAGGAAGGTTCCCCGCGAAAACTCGCTGTTCCAGCCGGCGGAAGCGCTGAAGCCGCTCGCCGAGCGCATGCGGCCGCGCACGCTCGACGAAATGGTCGGCCAGCGCCGCCTGCTCGCGCCGGGCAGCGCCCTGCGCCGCGCGGTGGAATCCGGGCGCATGCATTCGATGATCCTCTGGGGCCCGCCGGGCACCGGCAAGACCACCCTCGCGCTGCTGCTGGCGCGCTACGCCGAGGCGGAGTTCGTCGCGATCTCCGCGGTGCTGGCGGGCCTGCCGCAGGTGCGCGAGGTGCTGGCCGAAGCGCAGCGCCGCTTCGATGAGGGCCGGCGCACCGTGCTGTTCGTCGACGAGGTGCACCGCTTCAACAAGGTGCAGCAGGACGCGTTCCTGCCGCACATCGAGCGCGGCACGATCCTGTTCGTCGGCGCGACCACCGAGAACCCGTCGTTCGAGCTGAATTCCGCCCTGCTGTCGCGATGCCGCGTGCACGTGCTCGAAGCCGTGTCGGCGGAAGACATCGCCGACGCGCTGCGGCGGGCGCTGGAGGACGGGGAGCGCGGACTCGGCGGGCAGGGGTTGCGGGTCGACGACGCGCGCCTGCGCGACATCGCGGCGGCCGCCGACGGCGATGTCCGTCGCGCGCTGACGCTGCTGGAGATCGCGGCCGAGCTCGCGTCGGGGGAGGGCGGCGAAGTCACCGGATCGACGCTGGCGCAGGTGCTCGCCGATCGCACGCGGCGGTTCGACAAGCAGGGCGAGCAGTTCTACGACCAGATCTCGGCGCTGCACAAGTCGGTGCGCTCGTCGAATCCCGACGCGGCGCTCTACTGGTTCACGCGGATGCTCGACGGCGGCGCCGACCCCGCGTATCTCGCCCGTCGGATCACGCGGATGGCGGTCGAGGACATCGGCCTCGCCGATCCGCGCGCGCTGCAGATGGCGATCGAGGCATGGGAGACGTACGACCGCCTCGGCAGCCCCGAGGGTGACCTCGCGCTCGCGCAGGTCGTGATCTATCTCGCCGCGACGGCGAAATCGAATGCCGGGTACGTCGCGTTCGGCAGGGCGAAGGACGACGTGCGCGAGCACGGCACGGCCGAGGTGCCGCTGCACCTGCGCAATGCGCCGACGAAGCTGATGAAGGAGCTCGGGTATGGCGCCGGCTACCAGTACGACCACGACGCCGAGGGTGGCGTCGCGCTCGACCAGACCGGGTTTCCCGATGCGATGGGCGAGCGCGTGTACTACGAGCCCGTCGAGCGGGGCCTCGAGATGAAACTCAAGGAAAAGCTCGACCGGCTCCGCGCGGCCCGGAAAAATCTGCTCTGAGCAGATTTAGAAATCTGCTCAGAGCGAATTTCAGTCCGCGCCGGGCGGGTCGTCGGTGCGCAGCACGGGGTAGAGCAGGTAGCGCGCATCCCACGAGGGGTGGCGGCGATAGAAGAACTCCAGCCGTTGCGCGGCGCTCGCCGCGAACGCCGCATCGTCCCGGAGCCTGGCCTCGAACGCCGCCCGCAGGGCCGGATCGGCCGCGAGCATTTCGCGCGCCACGGCCTCGGCGACGTAGTCCTCCATGTATTCCTTGCGCTCGAACGCGGCGGCGAAATCCCCCCACGCGGCGAGCGAATCGGGCGCCTGCGGCTCCAGCAGCGACATCACCAGCCGGGCCCTGGGCTGCGCGATGGGCACGAACAGCGAACCCGCCGGCACGGCGTGCGTCGCCGGCCGCCAGGCGCCGGTGAACGTCATCGGCGTGCGCCCTTCGACGGTCGCCGTCGCCGGGACGGCGCTGTCGGCGCGGAATTCCAGCACCGGCGCGTCGGCCACGGCCTCGCCCAGCCGTGTGTAGGCGATCCCGTGCCGCGCGAGCGACGCCGCGACCGGCGCGGCCCACCCGGCCGGCACGACATAGCCACCCTTCGGCGCCTCGACGACGAGCGTCGGCTGCACATCGTCGCGCAGCGGGATCCGCCAGACCTGCGGCGTCGACTCGTCGTAACGGGTCATCGTCTGCCCGGACACGTCGGACGGCGTGCGCGTGTACGCATAACCGCGGAAGTCGATCATGCGCGAGGCGGGTCCCGCCTTGAACGCCAGCGGCACGCTGCTGCCGCCGAGCGCCGCGGCGCGGGCATCGGCTTCGCGGGCGACGCGCAGCCACGCTGCGCCATTCGCCGCGACGCGTTCCAGCACCGACACGATGGTATGGCGCGTGCTTCGCACCCGTTCCGGATACGGGCGCCACGAATGCGTCTCCACCAGCATCGCCAGCCGGTTGCGCAGCCAGAAATAGCCGGTCGAGAACCGGGGCGGGGCGACGCCGTCGTCGATGCCCGACGCCGGGTCGTCGCCGACGACGAACGACGGGTAGAACGCCACCGGCAGGTGGCCGTCGCGTTCGAGATCGGCGATGACGCCGTCGCGCCACGCCCGGCCGACCGCCCGCAGCGCCGCGTCGCCGGCGTGCACGGGCTCGGCGGTGATCGAGATGTCGTGCTCGAACTGGGCGCCGTCCGTCGCGTGCAGGTCGACGAACGCGAGCGGATCCCACGCGTCCACGAGTGCGAGCATCGCCTGCATTTCCGGCGCGTCGGCCTTCGCCCAGTCACGATTGAGGTTGAGGTTGCGCGCGGTGACCCGCCAGCCCATGGCTTCCGGTCCACGCTGGTTGGGGCGGTTCCACGCCGCGAAGCGCTCGTGGCCGTCGGCGTTGAACACCGGCACGAAGACCCACACGAGCGCGTCCAGCGCGCCCGGCGCGGCGTCGCCGTCGAGCACTTCGCGCAGCGCCAGGAAGCCGGCGTCCTTGCCGTCGATCTCGCCCGCGTGGATGCCGCCGGAGATCAGCACCACCGGCACGCCGCGCGCGTGCGCGGCCTCCGGAGTCAGCGCGCCGCTCGCGGACGCGACGAGGGCATGCAGCGGCCGGCCTTCCGGCGTGGTGCCGAACGTCGTGCACCGCACGCGGTCGGGATGGCGCTCGGCGAACGCTTCGCACAGCGTGGCCACCTCGTCGATGCGACCGGTCCGGAGGAATCCCGAGCGCTCCGCGAGCGTGGTCAACGCCGCCTCCGGCCGCGCGCCGAGGCGCGGTTCGTTGGCCGCATCGGCCGACGCGAACGCGTCGTCGAGCGGGACGAACGGGGCCAGCAGCAGCGACGACAGGAGCAGGAAGGTCGGGCGCATGGTTCGGGTCCTGGCGAGGCGGGGCGGAAAAAAACGGAGGGCCGCGCGAGCGGCCCCCGTGCAGCGACGCGGTGGCGTCGCGCTCAGCTCTTCGAAGACTTCTTCGCGGCCTTCTCGGCGCGCTTTTCCTTCAGCGACTTCTCGGGTTTCTTCTTTTCCTGCTTCTTCTGGTTCAGGCCCTTGGCCATGTCGTTCTCCTGCGCGCCGGTCGGCGCCTGCGGAACATGCCCGAGAGCACGCGGCGATTCAACTGCCTGCGCGCCGTGCCACGCGCCCGCATTCAGAACCGTTCCGCGGCGCCCAGGTAGCGCCATTCGCCCGGCGCCATCTTCGCCAGCGGCACGCGGCCGATCCGCAGCCGCCGGCACGCGCGCGCCTGCAGCCCGACGGTTTCGCACAGGTGCGACAGCAGCCCCGGGCGCACGCCCTTGATCGCGAACCGCAGACGCTGCTCGCTCTGCCAGCTCACCTTGAACGGCGGCACCGGCCAGCCCTCGAATCGCGCGTCGGCGGTGATGCGCCGCCAACCGTAGGGCGCGAGTTCGCCGTCGACGTCCACCAGCCATTCCTGTTCGAGCTGCGCACCGCGATCGGCCAGATGTTTCAGCACGCGCCCGTCCTGGCTCCAGACCATCAGCCCGGCGTCGGGCGTCGCCAAGGGCAGCGCGGGGCGCAGGCGCGCGAAATGCCGCTTCAGCGTCCGCCAGCCGGAAGCGTCGGCCGGCCAGCGCGTCTCCGGCACGATCGCTCGTCGCACCGCCTCCGCGTCGCCGGCCTCGAAGCCCGCCGGCTTGTGCCACGCGATCGTCGCCGGTTCGGCGGCGTCGAGCGTCGCTTCCGGGTCCAGCGTCACGGCCTGCGTCGTCACCGGGTGCTGGGGCTCGTCGACCACGGCCCCGTCCACGCGAACCCAGCCCCCTTCGATGTAGCGGCCGGCATCGCCGCGCGAGCAGCCGACGAGCTGGACCAGCCGGCGATCCAGTCGCATCGGTTCGCCGGGACGCCGCACGGGCGAGGTTTCGGGTGGAGCGTCGGGCATCGGGAACCGGCGGCGTCGAAGCGGGCGGCCAGTCTAGGCGCAAAGCCCGTGCGCGGCCGGACTCGTTGCAGGGGTGGCCAGCCCGGGCGGATAATCCCGGCGCCTGTTTCATTTCCGGAATGATGAAGATGCTCGACCCGAACCTCCTTCGTGGCCAGCTCGCCGACACCGCGGCCCGCCTCGAGGCCGCGCGTGGCTTCGCGCTCGACGTCGAGGCGCTCGAGCGGCTCGAAGCCGAGCGCAAGGCGATCCAGACGCGCACGCAGGAACTGCAGAACCTGCGCAACACGCGCAGCAAGGCGATCGGCATCGCGAAGGGCAGGGGCGAGGACACGGCCGCGCTGATGGCGGAAGTCGCCGGGCTCGGCGACGAACTGAAGGCATCCGAAACCCGGCTCGATGCGATCCGTGCGGAGCTGGAACGCATCGCGCTGGGCGTGCCGAACCTGCCCGACCCGACGGTGCCGGGCGGCGCCGACGAGAGCGGGAACGTCGAGGTGTCCCGCCACGGTTCGCCGCGCGCGTTCGATTTCGCGCCGAAGGACCACGTGGAACTCGGCGCCCGCGACGGCTGGCTCGACGGCGACACCGCCGCCAGACTCAGCGGCGCCCGGTTCACGGTGCTGCGCGGCCCGCTGGCGCGACTGCACCGCGCGCTGGCGCAGTTCATGCTGGACCTCCACACCGGCGAGCATGGCTACCTCGAAACCAACGTGCCGCTGATCGTCAACGCCGACAGCCTGCGCGGCACCGGCCAGCTGCCGAAGTTCGAAGACGACCTGTTCGCGACCGAACTGGGCGACGGCCGGCGCTACCTGATCCCCACCAGCGAAGTGCCGCTGACCAATATCGTCCGCGACGCGATCGTCGACGACGACGCGCTGCCGCTGCGGATGACCGCCCATTCGCTGTGCTTCCGCGCCGAAGCCGGCAGCCACGGCCGGGACACGCGCGGAATGATCCGCCAGCACCAGTTCGAGAAGGTGGAGCTCGTGTCGATCGCGCGGCCCGGCGAAAGCGACGCCGAGCACGAGCGCATGACGCGCTGCGCGGAGATCGTGCTCGAGAAGCTCGGGCTGCCGTACCGGCGGATGCTGCTGTGCACCGGCGACATGGGCTTCAGCGCCCGCAAGACCTTCGATCTCGAAGTCTGGCTGCCGAGCCAGGACGCCTACCGCGAGATCTCGTCGTGCTCCAACTGCGGCGATTTCCAGGCGCGGCGGATGCAGGCGCGCTGGCGCAATCCGGAATCGGGCAAGCCCGAACCGCTGCATACGCTCAACGGCTCGGGCGTGGCGGTCGGCCGGGCGCTGATCGCGGTGATGGAGAACTACCAGCAGGCCGACGGCTCGATCGTCGTCCCCGAGGTCTTGCGCCCGTACATGGGCGGACTGGAGAAGATCGGATGAACCACCCGGACCTGAACGATCTGCAGTTCTACGCGATGGTGGTGGAGCACGGCGGGTTCGCCGCCGCCGAGCGCGCGCTGGGCGTGCCGAAGTCGCGCCTGAGCCGGCGCATCGCCCAGCTCGAGAACGAGCTCGGCGTGCGGCTGCTGCAGCGCTCGACGCGCAAGTTCGCGGTCACCGACGTCGGCCAGTCCGTCTATCGCCATGCGCAGACGATGCTCGCCGAGGCGCAGGCGGCGCGCGAGGCGGTCGATCGCGTCAGCGCCGCGCCGCGCGGGACGATCAAGGTGAGCTGCCCGGTGGCGATCGCGCAGGAACTGCTGTCGCCGCTGCTGCCCGCGTTCATGAAGGCGCATCCGCAGGTGCGCGTGCAGATGCACGTCAGCAACCGCCGCGTCGACGTGATCCAGGAAGGGTTCGACGTGGCCGTGCGCGTGCGCACGCAGCTCAACGACGACGGTGAGATGGTCGCCCGCAGCTTCGGCCAGCTGCGCGAGCTGCTGGTCGCCAGCCCGAATTACCTCGACCGCGTCGGCCGGCCCACGGACCCGACGGGGCTGGCGACGCACACCACGCTGAGCATGAGCGAAGACGATTCGCGCCAGCGCTGGACGCTGCACGGCCCGGACGGGCAGGTCGCCAAGGTCGACCTGGCGCCGACGCTGATGGCGCACGACTTCCCGCTACTGATGGCCGCCGCGAAAGACGGACTGGGCGTCGTGCTGCTGCCGGAGCTGACCTGCGCCGAAGCCATCCGCCGCGGCGAACTCGAAGTCGTGTTGCCGGAGTGGAACCTGCCGCAGGGCATCTGCCACGCGATCTACCCGTCGCGCCGCGGCCTGCTGCCGGCGGTGCGCGTCTTCATCGATTTCCTCGCCGAGCGGTTGCCGCAGTCGATCATGGACAGCAAGCTCAAATGCGGCACGCCCGGCGGCATCCCGTGCGAGCAGACCCGGGAAGCTCTGGCCCGCGCCCTGTAGGAGCGGCTTCAGCCGCGAAAGACTTCCGGAGAGATGGCCGAGCGGTTTAAGGCACCGGTCTTGAAAACCGGCGAAGGGCAACCTTCCGTGGGTTCGAATCCCACTCTCTCCGCCAATTTCCGCCCTCGGGCGGCGTGGGAATTCCGCTACGATTGC
>CBIHMN010000078.1:0-8191 GCA_966211005.1 uncultured Arenimonas sp. | reverse complement strand
CGCCGCCCGCTACGCCGCCCGCGACGGCGCCAGCTCATGCAGCAGCCGCGGCCAGCGGTCTTCGTGGTGCGCGTGGTCGAGCAGGAACTCGTCGAGCGAATCCCGACCGATGCCGGGGACGTGCGCGACCGGCGTGGATGCGTCGAAACGCTCCAGCGCCACCATGCGGCTGAGCACCGCGCAGATGTCCGAATTGTCCTTGCAAGCCATCGTGGGTGTTCCGGTCGGATCGAAGCCGCGGCACTCTACGCAGCCCCCGCTCAGCGCCGGGTGAAAGGACCTGCACGATGCCGTACACGCTGCTCATCTTCGACCTCGACGGCACGCTCGCCGACTCGTTTCCCTTTTTCCTCCGCGTGCACGACGAACTCGCGCGCCGTCACGGCTTCCGCGCGATCGGCGACGACGACGTCGAACCGCTGCGCCGCCTCACCACCCGCCAGATGCTGGCCCGCTCCGGGCTGCCGGCATGGCGGCTGCCGCTCGTCGGGCGCGATTTCGTCGCGGCGATGAAGCAGGCGGACGACGTGCGTCCGTTCCCGGGCGTCGCCGACGTGCTGCCGCGACTGGCGCAGCGCGCGACGCTGGCGCTGGTGACGTCGAACTCGCGCGAGGTCGCGACGCAGGTGCTCGGGGCCGAACTGATGGCGCTGTTCGCGCACGTCGACGGCGGCGCGTCGATCTTCGGCAAGGCGCGCCGGCTGCGCCGCGTGCTGGCCGCGGTCGGCGTCCCTGCGCGCGACGCGATCTACATCGGCGACCAGGTCGCCGACGCCGAGGGCGCCCGCGACGCCGGCGTGGCGTTCGGCGCGGTGGACTGGGGCTACGCGGCGCCCGAAACCCTCGCCGCATGCCACCCCGCGCACCGCTTCCACACGGTCAACGACCTCGAAAATCTGCTCTGAGCAGATTAACGAAGCTTGCGGCGGAGGTACCAGAGCCACCAGCCGGTGATCGCGAACAGCGGCATCGCGAAGCTCGCGAGCATCCAGACGATCACGCCGGGCGTGCCGAAGAAGCTGCCGCGGTGCAGCGCGAACATGCTGCCGACGAGCTGGCGACGCCACGACGCGTCGTCGTAGCGCTCGTGCTTCGTCGTCGCCAGCGTCGCGCCGTCGAGTTCGAGCGTGTTGGCCGCGCGCTCGTGCGCCGGGTCGGCGTCGAAATAGCGCACCTGCACCATGCCGTCGGCGCCGGGCCAGCGCAGCGTCGCCTCGCTCCACGCCGGCGCCGCGGCCTCGAACGCGCCCCACGCCGCCGCGGCATCGAACGGCACCGGCACCGAAGCCGCATCGCCCGCCGCCCCGCCCGCCGGCCGCTCCGCACCCGCCCGCGCCGGCGCCTCGATGCCGGCCCACGCCTGCAGCCCGCTGCGATACCACCCGTACGACCACCACATGCCCGACAGCGCGATCACCAGGTACACCGGCAGCAGCCACGTCGCCACCACCGTGTGCAGCTGCCACAGCAGCGTGCGCCCGCGCTTGCGCAGGTTGATCGCCAGCCACGCCTTCGGGCTGTGCCAGCGCCGCTTCGGCCAGCGCAGGTAGATCCCGGTGAGCGCGAACACCACCAGCGCCGCGCTCGACACGCCGACGATGTGCTTGCCGATCGAGTCCGGTTCCGCCAGCAGCCAGCGATGCAGCCGCATCGTCGTGCGGAAGAAGCCCTCGCCACGCAGCTCGCCCAGCAGCGCGCCGTCGTAGGGATCGACGCGACGCGATTCGCCGCGCGGTCGCCCGCCCGGGCCCGCCGCGGCGTCCGGCCGCGGCGCGAAGCCGACGACCGCCGGGTCGGTCGGATCCGCCGAACGCGTCAGCGACGCGATCGCGTCGTCCGGCCGCTGCGCGGCCACGCGCGTCAGCAGCGCCGCCGTCGACAACGGCTCGCCGCGTGCCTGCACGCTGGCGACGCCGGGATTCATCGCCCGCAGCAGTTCGTCCTCGAAGCTCAGCATGCCGCCGGTGACGCCGACGACGATCAGCACCGCGCCGGCGACGATGCCGAGCAGCCAGTGGATCCGGAACAGGACCGTGCGCAGCAGATGCCGCGTCACGTATCGCTCCAGCGCCGCAGCAGGTTGTGGTACACGCCGGTCAGCTGCACCGCCGCCGGCGCGTCCGGCTGGTCGCGGTGCACCTGCTGCGTCGCCCGGTCGAGGTCGTAGAGCAGCGTGCGCTGGCCGTCGTCGCGCACCATCGACTGGATCCAGAAGAACGACGCGACGCGCTCGCCGCGCGTGATCGGCCGCACCAGGTGCAGGCTGCTGGCCGGGTACAGGATCAGGTCGCCGGCCGCGAGCTTCACCGCGTGCGCGCCGTACGTGTCCTCGATGACCAGTTCGCCGCCGTCGTACTCGTCAGGCGCACTCAGGAACAGCGTCGCCGACAGATCGGTGCGCACCTTGTGCGGCGTGCCGCGCACCGGCCGGATCGCGTTGTCGACGTGGCTGCCGAACCCGTGGCCGACGCCGTAACGATTGAACAGCGGCGGAAACACCTTCAGCGGCAGCGCCGCCGACAGGAACGTCGGCGCCCGCTGCAGCGCCGCCAGCACGCGCTCGCCGAGTTCCCGCGCCTCCGGCGCCGTCTCCGGCAGCTGCAGGTTCTGCTTGGCCGCCGCCGACTGGTACCCGGCGGTCACCTTGCCGTCGACCCACGACGCGCCGTCGAGCACCCGCCGGAAATCGGCGACCTCGTCGGCCGTCAGCACGGCGGGAATCGTCAGCAGCATCGCGGGCTCCGGATCAGAACGACAGGTCGACGCTCGCCATGAAACTGCGGGACGCGCCGGGCATGTAGTGCCCGCCGCCGACGCTCTCGACGTAGTCCTTGTCGGAGAGGTTGTACGCGTTCAGCCGCACCGTCGTCGAGTCCAGCACGCGGTACGAGGCCATCGCGTCGAACGTCGTGTACGCCTTCGCCTCGCGCGTGTTCTGCGCGTTGGTGAAGCGCGCGCCCACGTGCCGCGCACCGAAGCCCAGCTGCAGCCGGTCGGTCGCGTCGAACGTCGTCCACAGGCTGGCGCTGTGCTTCGGCGTGTTGCCGAGCGTATTGCCGTCCTCCAGCGGATTGAGCGATTCGGTGACCTCGCCGTCGAGGTACGTGTAGCCGCCGAACAGCGTCCAGCGCTCGCCGATGCGCCCGGTCGCGCCGACCTCGAACCCGTCCACGACCTGCTCGCCCTCGAGCACGACGATCTCGTCGGCGTCCTCGGTGCGCGCGTTGGTCTTCTCGGTGCGGAACACCGCCGACGTCAGCAGCAGCCGCTCGCCGAACAGCGCCCACTTCGCGCCGACCTCGAACGTGCGGCTCTTCTCGGGCTCGAGCCCGGCGGTGTCGGCATTCAGGGACAGTCCCTCGGCCGACGGATTGAACGACGTGCCGTACGCGGCGTACAGGCTCGCGGTGTCCGTCGGCTTGTAAAGCACCGACGCGCGGCCGCTGAGCATCGTGTCGTCGCGCGCCCATTCGCGGCGCACGCCGGCGGCGCTGTCGTAGCCTTCGGCGCGCACGTCGAAGCGGTCCCAGCGCAGGCCGCCGGCCACTTCCCAGCGCTCGCCGAACTCGATCGTGTCGAACGCGTACACGGCCAGCGAATCGGCATCGGCATCGGTGTCGTTCAGCGGCGTGCGCGTGATCGTGCCGGTGTACGGCGCGTCGTGATCGGGATCGAACAGGTCGGCGAGGTCGCCGTCGGTGGCGCTGCGCGCGAGGTTGCGCGAATCCTCGTTCGCGAACTCGACGCCGAGCACCAGGTTGTGGCGCACCGCGCCGTCGCCGAGCGTGCCGAGCAGGTCGGTCGCGTTGGCGAAGATGCGGTCGCGGCTGTCGCGCAGCTTCGCGGTGCGGCGGATCGCCGTGGAATCGTTCGCGAGGAAGCGCGGTGCGGTGATGATCGAATCGCGTTCCGATTCGCCCCAGCGCGTCAGATTGCGCAGCGACCAGGTGCTGCCGACCGGCACGGAGACGATCGCGGTCGCCAGGTCGGTCGTCGTCTCCTCGTAGTCGCGGTCCAGCAGGCCGTAGAAGTTCTCGCGATCGACCGGTGCGCGCGCGTCGCGGCTCAGCGGCAGCGCGTCGTTCGCGCCCGGCACCCACGGCTGGCCGTAATCGGGCACGCCGTCCTGCGACAGATGGAACAGCGACAGGTCGACGCTCGCCGCGCCGAGGCCGAAATGCAGCGTCGGCGCGATGCCGACGCGCTCGCTCTCGACCGCGTCGCGGCCGGCGATGCCGCCGTCGTGCGCCATCACGTTCACGCGCAGCGCCGCGTCGTCGCCGAACGGCTGGTTCAGGTCGGCGGTGAGACGCCACAGATCGGCGCTGCCCGCGGCGATCGTGCCCGCGGCGAACGCGTCGTCCGGACGCGCGGTCTTGCTGGCGAGGTTGATCGAACCGCCGGTGGAGCCGCGTCCGCTGTGCGTCGACGCCGGACCCTTGATCACTTCGATCTGCTCGATATTGAACGGATCGCGCGAATAGCCGCCGAAGTCGCGCACGCCGTCGACGAACAGGTCGGTGCGCGCCGAGAAGCCGCGCAGGGTCAGGTTGTCGCCGGCCGGCACGCCGCCCTCGCCCGCCTGCAGGCTGATGCCGGGCACGTTGCCCAGCGCCTCGCGCAGGGTGGTGACGCCCTGCTGGCGCATCAGCTCTTCCGGCACGATCGTCACCGTCTTGGGCGTGTCGAGCAGCGGCTCGGCCATCTTCGGCGAGCTGGTGCGCGGCACGGCTTCGCCGGTGACCTCGACCGCGTCGAGTTCGGCCGGGGCGGGCGCGGGAGCGGCGAGCGCGGCCGGCGCGGCGATCGCCAGCGCGAGGCCGGCCGCGAGCGGATGGAGCGGGAAACGGGGCATATGCGGTCCTTCTGGTTGTTCTTGTCGGCCGCGGGAAAGGTCACCGCCGCCGTGGGACGCGCAGTCTAATTGCGAGGCATTCGCATTTGCAACTGGTTCGCGTTACGGCTGGGCGGGGCGGGCTAAACCCTTTCGCCCGCCACCGCATCCATCGCGAATCGCCGTGCAATCCTGCCCGACGACATCCGGGGGAATCCGATGCCGATCGCTTCACGTCTTACGCTGGCGCTCGGCGCCGTGCTGGTGGTGCTGCCGTCCGCCGCCGCCTTCGCGCAGGTGGCGGACAACGCCGCGAGCGGTGCGCGCACCTACGTACCGGCCGACTTCACGCGCTTCGCGCCGCGCAACGCGCTCGAGATGCTGGAAAACGTGCCCGGCTTCGTGATCCGTGCGGAAGTCGTCGAACGCGGCCTCGGCCAGGCGACCGGCAACGTGCTGCTGAACGGCCAGCGCCTGTCGGGCAAGTCGAACGACATGCTGTCGCAGCTGCAGCGCGTCGCGACCGCGAACGTCGTGCGCATCGACATCGTCGACGGCGCGACGCTCGACATCCCCGGTCTGTCGGGCCAGGTCGCGAACGTGGTGACCAAGGCCGGCGGCATCACCGGCACCTGGCGCTGGCGCCCCGACGTGCGGAAATACTTCACCGAGCCGAACCTGCGCCGCTTCGACGTGTCGGTCAGCGGCTCGGGTGCCGCGCTCGACTGGACGCTGGGACTGAGCAACAACGCGAGCCACAGCGGCGCCGGCGGCGCCACGGAAATCCGCGAGGCCGACGGCACGCTGCGCGAGCGCCGCACCGACGAATGGACCGGCGAGCTGGAGCAGCCGCAGCTCAACGTGCAGCTGTCGCGCAAGGCCGCGTCGGGCGCGATCAGCAACGCCAACCTGCTGTACCGCGTGTTCGACTACGGCTACCGCGAGGCCGGCATACGCTTCGACCATCCCGACCTCGCCGACCGCGAACGGGGCGTGCGCTCGACCGAAACCGGCCACACCGCCGAGCTCGGCGGCGACCACGAATTCGCGCTCGGGATCGGCAGGCTGAAGCTGATCGGCCTCGCGCGCGAGGTGGATTCGAAGATGGCCGACACCGTGGTCGTCGATTACGAGGACGCGACGCCGACCGCCGGCGAGCGCTTCGCGCGCCACGGCGTCGAGACCGAGCGCATCGGCCGCGCCGAATACCGCTGGAAGGCCGGCGTCGCCGACTGGCAGGTCTCGGGCGAGTACGCGTTCAACGAGCTGGACGCGGTGTCGACGCTGTTCGTGATGGACGGCGCCGGGGCGTTCCTGCCCGACCCGGACTTCGGCGGGCGCGACGTGGTGTCGGAGGACCGCTTCGAGCTGATGGGCACCTGGGGCCGGCCGCTGCGCGAGGATCTGGCGCTGCAGGTCAGCGCCGGCGGCGAGTTCTCGCGGATCGACGCGGGCGGGCAGTCGCGCGAGTTCGTGCGACCGAAGGGGCTGGTGTCGCTGGCGTGGACGGCGTCGGAGACGCTCGACGTCGGCATCAAGCTGGAGCGTCGTGTCGGCCAGCTGAATTTCTACGATTTCCTCGCCTCGGTCGACATCAACGACGACCAGGCGAATGCCGGCAATTTCGACCTCGTGCCGCCGCAGACGTCGGAGCTGCAGGTGGAGGCGACCAAGGCACTCGGCGACTGGGGCAATACCTCGCTGCGTGTCTACGGGCAGCGCATCGACGACATCGTCGATACCGTGCCGATCGGTCTGGACGGCGAGAGTCCCGGCAACATCGATTCGGCGAGCGTGGTCGGCTTCCAGTGGAAGGCGTCGATCGAACTGGCGCGGCTCGGGTGGCAAGGCGCGAAGCTCGACACCAACGTGCAGATGGAACGCTCGCGGGTCGACGACCCGCTGACCGGCGAGTCGCGGCCGATCAGCAACAACCTCGCCGAGCTGTTCGAGATCTCGCTGCGGCACGACATTCCCGACACGGCGTGGGCCTGGGGCGGCGACATCGTCTATTCCTTCTACGAGAAGGACTACCGGCTCACCGAGGTCGGCCGATTCTGGGAAGGCCCGTACTGGGGCAGCCTGTTCGTCGAACGCAAGGACTGGCACGGCATGACCGTGCGCCTGACCGCGAGCAACCTGCTCGACGCCCGCAGCAAATGGAACCGCACCGTCTACGAAGGCCGCCGCACCGGCCCGGTGGACTTCGTGCAGGAAACCGACCGCCTGATCGGCCCGATCTTCCAGCTGAGCCTGTCCGGCAAATTCTGAAAATAATCTGCTCTGAGCAAATTACGGAAAACCTGCTCTGAGCAGATTATCTGGCTAGACTCGCGCGGTTTTCGCTGCCGGAAGCCGCCGATGCCCTCACCCGCGCCCTGCCCCGCGTGCGCGTCGCCGCTCGCCGCGGGCCTGCGCGACTGGCATCGCGTCTGCCCTGCATGCGGGTACGAAGGCTCGACGCTGCGGCCGCGGATCCTGGAGCAGCCTGAAGGCGGGGCGCTGGACGAAGCCGCCCGCGCCGACGGCCTCGCCGACCTGCGCCGGCGCAACTTCGCCACGCTCGCGACGCTGATCGCCCGAGAACTTGCGGCGACCCCGTCCGTCGCGAGCACCGGCGGCGCCGCCCGCCCCCGCCTGCTCGACGTCGGCTGCGCCCACGGCTGGTTTCTCGAGACCGTGGCCGCCGATCACGACACCGTCGGCATCGAACCCGACCGCGCCGTCGCCACCGCCACGCGCGCCCGCGGCATCGCCGTCCGCGAGGGCTTCTTCCCCGAGGCGCTGCACGCCGACGAGCGCTTCGACGTCATCGTCTTCAACGACGTGCTCGAGCACATCCCCGACATCGCGGCGGCGCTGGCCGCCTGCGCCCGCCACCTCACCCCCGGCGGCCTGCTCGTCGTGAACGCGCCCGACCGGCGCGGCGCGCTCTACCGGATCGCGAAGGCGATGCTGCGCCTCGGCCTGCCGGCCTCGTTCGATCGCCTTTGGCAGAAGGGCTTCCCGTCGCCGCACGTGCATTACTTCGACACCCGCACGCTGCACGCGCTCGCCGCGCCGCACGGCCTGCGCCCGGCCGGCGAGTACCGGCTGCCGAGCCTGTCGGCCCGCGGCCTCTACGCCCGGGTCCGGTATGCCGGCGACGTATCGGCGCCGAAGGCCGCGGCGATCACCGTCGCGGTCGGCGCGACGATGCCGGTCCTGGCCTTGCTGCCCTCCGACATCACCGTCTGGCTCTTCCGCCGCGAATAGCCGCTCCGGGCACCGAGGGACGCGAAGGCCCTGCCGACGCCGCGGTTCGAGGCCCTTCGGGCCGATGCGCGGCCGCCCGCTCCTCCCCGCCCCGTCCCCGAA
>CBIHMN010000077.1:0-8220 GCA_966211005.1 uncultured Arenimonas sp. | reverse complement strand
GTCGCTGTAACTTTGTTGTTTAAAATCGGGTACTGTGATTTTTTTTTTTTGCTTTGTGCGTCGCGCGCGCGACCCACAACTAAAAAATAATAATGCACGGTCCCCGCCCCCGCCTTACTCGCGGCGTGCGAACCATCCCCAGCTCACCGCCAGCAGGCCGATCGGCGGCAGCGCGTACGCGATGCGCGCGTCGAAGTGGTACACGTCCGACAGGCTCACCGCCAGCCGCTGGCCGAGCAGGTACGCCAGGCCGATGACGATCGCGATGAACAGGCGCTTGCCGAAGCCGCCGGAGCGCAGCGAACCGAACGCGAACGGCAGCGCCGCCAGGCACAGCACGGCGACATTGACCGGGTAGAACCAGCGGCCCCAGTACGCGTTCTCGAACGCCTTCGAATCGAGGTCGTTGCGCTGCAGGTAGTCGATGTTGCGCCGCAGCTCGCTGCTGCTGAGGTAACGCGGCCGCGACGCGGCGGCGGCGAGCGCCTGATCGTCGAGCCCGCTGTCCCAGCGTTCCTCCACCTTCTCCTCGGCCGTGACCGACCGCGGCCCGAACGTCGATCGACGCACGTCGCGCAGCACCCACCCGTCGGGACGGTGTTCGGCGAGACGCGCCTCGGCGAGCGACAGCAGCTTGCCCTCGTCGTCGAATTCGAACAGCCGCACGCCGCGCAGCTCCGTCCACTCGACACCGTCGGTACGGCGCTTCACGCCGTCGCGCGCGTTGAGGAAGACATTGCCCTCGCGGGCCCACAGCCCGGAGACGCGCGCGACGACGATGTCGCCGGTCTTCGCGGCGTTCACGACGCCCTGCGCGCTCTGCTCGCCGGCCGGCGCGAGGGTTTCGGCATTGACGATCATCAGCAGCGCGACCAGCGCCAGCGCCGCGAGCGAGCCCAGCCCGATGCGCAGCCGCGACAGGCCGACGGCGCGCATCGCGGTCAGCTCGGACCGCGCCGCGAGCCCGCCGAGGCCCATCACGGTGCCGATCAGCGCGGTGACCGGATACAGCTCGTACATCCGCCGCGGGATCGTGTAGGCGACGAACAGCACCGCGTGGCTGAGCGTGTAGCCGCCCTCGCCGATCTCGTCGAGTTCGTTCACCAGTGCCAGGATCAGGTCGAAGCCGAGCAGCACGACGCCGGCGCCCAGCATGGACAGCAGCACCGTGCGGCCGAGGTACAGGTCGATGCGCCGCACGAGCGGCCTCATGCGCGCGCCCGCCGCGGCGCCGGCAGTCGGCCGTCGGTGAGGAACAGCCACGCGGCGAGCACCGCCAGCGGCAGCAGCAGCCACCACAGCCCGGCCCACGTCGGGATCGCGCCGCTGGCGAGCCAGCCCTTGCCGAGAATCAGCAGCACCATCGCGTTGATGTAGATCAGCAGCGCCGCCAGCACGCGGCCGTAGCGTGCCTGCCGCGCCTCGCCGCGGCCGAGCGGGAGCGCGAGGAAACCGAGCACGAGCGCCATCAGCGGTGTCGCGATCCGCCAGTTCAGTTCGCTGCGCGGCCCCGCCCCGGCCTGGCCGAACAGGCGCAGCGTCGGCTGCGCTTCCATGTCGTCCTGCTCCGCCTCGACCTCGCGGTCGGGCACGCGCAGCTCGTTGGTCGCGAAGCGCATCAGCCGGAAATCGCGCGCGGTCGGCGTGCCTTCGGCGCGGAAGCCGTCCTCCAGTCGCAGGAAGCGGCCGGCTTCGCCTTCGAAGAACATCTCGCCGCGATCGGCGGTGATCACGTCGAGCCGGCCGTCGCGTTCGCTCTGCACGAACATGCGGCCGAACTTCGTGCCGCTCTCGTCGATCTCGCCGACGTAGAGGATGCCGCCGCGTCCCGGCAGCTCCATGAAGCGCCCGGCCTCGAGGCCGGCGATCAGGAACGAGCGGTTCGCGGTCTCGATCATGTCGCGGGCGATGCGCGCGCCGGCCGGGGCCAGCCACAGCGACGACAGCGCGACCACGGCCACCACGGGCGCGACCACCAGCAACAGCGGCCGCCACAGCTGCTGCGGCCCGAGGCCGACGGAGGCCAGCACCGCCATCTCGCTGTCGGCATAAAGCCGGCCGACCGCCAGCAACAGCCCCACGAACAACGCCAGCGGCAGCAGGATCGGCAGCACCTGGATCGAACGCAGGCCGAGCTGCGACAGCAGCAGCGCCGCCGGCACCTTGCCGCGCGCAATCTCGCTCATCAGGTCGACGAGCAGGCCGCCGAGGCCGACGAGCACCAGCACGACCGCGACCGCGGACACGCTGATGGCGAACTGGCGCAGCAGATGGCGTTCGATCAGCAGCATCGGGGCTCGCATCGGAAGGGCTTGCTAGAATCTTCCGGTCCCGGTGGTGTGTGCCCCGTGTGGACACGACCTCCCCCCGAACCGAACGCCGGATTGTACGGAAAACCTCTCGATGACCCTCCAACTGCACCTGAACCGCCCCGATCCCGCGACCGCCGACATCGGCTGCGTCGTGATCGGCCTTTTCGCCGACGGCACGCTGCCGGCCCCCGCCGCGGCGATCGACGCGGCCAGCGGGGGTCGCCTCGCGGCGCTCGTCGCGCGCGGCGACCTCAGCGGCAAGACGGGTCGCGTGCAGCTGCTTCACGACCTGCCCGGCGTCACGGCGCCGCGCGTGCTCGTCGTCGGTCTCGGCGAGCCGGCGAAGTTCGCCGTGCCTCAGTACCTGAAGGCGGTCGCCGACGCGGTGCGCGCGCTGCGCACCGGCCCCACCGCCGACGCGCTGCTGACGCTCACCGAAGTGCCGGTGGCGGGGCGTGACGCGGCCTGGGCCGTGCGGCAGGCGGCGATCGCGGCCGACCACGCCGCGTACGCGTACACCGCGACCCTGACGCGCCGCACCGGCCCGGAGGGCCTGAAGTCGATGACGCTCTCGGGCGACCCGGCGCTCGCGCCGGAGTTCGAGCGCGGCGCGGCGATCGCGCACGGCGTCGAATTCGCGCGTGAGCTCGGCAACCTGCCGCCGAACGTCTGCAACCCCGGCTATCTCGCCGACCAGGCCCGCAAGATCGCGGCGGAGAACCCCGGCGTCGACGTCGAGGTGCTGGAACGCGCCGACATGGAGGCGCTCGGCATGGGCTCGCTGCTCGCGGTGGCGCGCGGCTCGGCCAATCCGCCGCGGCTGGTGGTGCTGCGCTGGAACGGCGGCGGCGACGCCCGGCCGTACGCGCTGGTCGGCAAGGGCATCACCTTCGATTCCGGCGGCATCAACCTGAAGGTCCAGGGCGGCATCGAGGAAATGAAGTTCGACATGTGCGGCGCCGCCAGCGTGTTCGGCGCGTTCGTCGCCGCGGTGCGGATGAAGCTGCCGGTGAACGTGGTGATGGTGGTGCCGGCCGTCGAGAACATGCCCGACGCCGACGCGTACCGCCCGAGCGACGTGCTGACGTCGATGTCGGGCAAGACGATCGAGGTCGGCAACACCGACGCCGAAGGCCGGCTGATCCTCTGCGACGCGCTCACCTACGTCCAGCGCTACGAGCCGCAGGCCACGGTGGACGTCGCGACGCTCACCGGCGCCTGCGTCATCGCGCTCGGCCGTTACGCCAGCGGCCTGATGAGCAAGCACGACGACCTCGCGACGGAGCTGCTCGACGCCGGCGAGAACGTGTTCGACCGCGCGTGGCGCCTGCCGCTGTGGGACGAGTACCAGACGATGCTCGAATCCGCGTTCGCCGACGTCTACAACATCGGCGGCAAGGGCGCGGGCGCGATCACCGCCGGCTGCTTCCTGTCGCGGTTCACCGAAGGCCAGCGCTGGGCGCATCTGGACATCGCCGGCGTGTCCAACGGCGAAGGCCGCAAGGGCCTGTCGACCGGCCGGCCGGTCGGCCTGCTGGCGCAGTGGCTGATCGACCGGGCCGACGCCGGCGCGGCATGAGCGCGCGCGTCGACTTCTACCTGATCGTCGGCGAACGCTTCCGCGACCAGCCGCTGCAGCTGGTCGCGAAGCTCGCGCAGAAGGCCTTCGCGAGTGGGCAGCCGACGCTGGTGCTCGCGCGCGACCGGGAACAGGCCGAGGCGCTCGACGACCAGCTGTGGGACATGGGCGAGGACGAATTCATCCCGCACCAGATCGCCGGCATGGATGAAGACGAGGACGAGGCCGACGTGCTGATCGTGCCGCCCGGCATCGACGCACCGATGCGGCCGCTCGTGATCAACCTGCGCGACGCGGCGGTGGAAGGCGGTTTCGCGCGGGTGCTGGAAGTCGTCCCCGCCGATGCGTCGGCGCGGGAACCGTCGCGGGAACGGTGGCGTCAGTACGCCGCGCGCGGCCTGCCGGTCGCCAAGCACGACATGTGACGCCTCACCGCGCGGCGTCGGCCCCGGCGAACAGCGCATCGAAGGCGGCGCGCCGCGTGGTCCCGCCGGACGCGCCCGCACCGACCTCGACGCCGTCGCGGCGCAGTACGTAGCGCTCGCAATCGAAGCACAGCTGCAGTTCCCACGCGTGGCCGTCGGACGAATACGCGAGCGCGTGCGTGGGACGCGTCGCCGCACCGCCGGCCGCCGGCTTCGCGTCCTTCAAGGCCTCGGCCGCGACTTCGCGCGCGAGTGCGTAGCGGGCGATGGTGTCGCCGGCCACCGTGGCTTCGTCGGCGCCGGCCGCGTCGTACCGGACGAACCGCACGTCGTAGGCGTTCGCCAGCGCCTGCAGCGCCTGCTGCTCGGCGGTCGGCACGACCGCCTCGCCGTCGGGTCCGAACGTCGCGAAGGCGCTGCCGTCCTCGCGCCACGACTCGGCGATGCCGCCGTCGCGGACGACTTCGATCACCGGCGCGGCCGGCGCCGCGTCGGCGGCGGGCGGCGCGACGCCGTCCTCGGCGATGGCCCCGCCGGCGGCGAAGAGGGCGGGCAGCATCCACAGGGCGGAAAACGGGGCGTGGCGGGACATCGGGTTACTCCTGTCGGGTGGCGAGCACGGCTTCCACGGCGTCGATCGCGCGTGGAACGCCCTCGGTGAGTACTTCATGGCCGGTCTTCGTGATCGCCACATCGTCCTCGATGCGGATCCCGATCCCCTGCCACTTCGACGCGACGCCCCGGGCGCCGGGCGGGATGTAGAGGCCGGGCTCGATCGTGAAGACCATGCCCGGCTCCAGTTCGCGGAACTCGCCGGCGACCTTGTAGTCGCCGACGTCGTGCACGTCCAGCCCGATCCAGTGGCCGGTCTTGTGCATGTAGAAGCGCTTGTACGACTCGCTCGCGAGCGCCTGTTTCAGCGTGCCCTTGAGCAGGCCGAGCGACAGCAGGCCGTCGGCGAGCACCTCGACCGCGGCCTGGTGGCCGGCGATCCACGGTCGGCCGGGTCGCGCCTGCGCCAGCGCCGCCTGCTGCGCCTCGAGCACCAGCGCGTACAGCGCGCGCTGCACTTTCGAAAAGGTGCCGTTCACCGGCCACGTGCGGGTGATGTCGGACGCGTAGCCGGCGTATTCGGCGCCGGCATCGCACAGCAGGAGGTCGCCGTCGGCCAGCGGGCCGCGGTTGTCGCGGTAATGCAGCACGCAGGCGTTCGCGCCGGCACCGACGATCGGCTCGTACGCGGCGACCGCGTCGTTGCGTCGCCATTCGTGCACCAGCGCGGCCTCCACTTCGTATTCGCGGCCGCCGACGCGCGTCGCGCGCATCGCGGCGACCTGCGCCTGTGCCGCGACCGCCGCGCAATGCCGCATCAGCCGCAGTTCGGCCGGACTCTTGAACAGCCGCAGCTCGTGCAGCAGGTGGCCGAGTTCGAGGAATTCGTGCGGCGGCTGCGCGCCGTGACGCACCTGTTCCCGCACCCGGTTCACCCAGCCGATGAGTTTCAGGTCGAACTCGGTGTCGCGGCCGAAGTGGTAGTAAACCCGCCGGCGCCCTTCGAGCAGGCCGGGCAGGATCTCGTCGAGGTCGGCGATCGGGTACGCGTCGTCGAAGCCGTACTGCGCCGCCGCGCCTTCCGGGCCGGCGCGCGGGCCGTCCCACGCTTCGCGCTCCGGGTCGCGCTCGCGGCAGAACAAAAGCGCCTCGCCGTGGCGCCGGCCGGGCACCAGCACCAGCACCGCCTCCGGTTCGGGGAAGCCGCCGAGATACCAGAAGTCGCTGTCCTGGCGGTACGGATAGTGCGTGTCGTGGCTGCGGATGCGCGCCGGTGCGCTCGGCAGGATCAGGATCGCGTCCTCGCCCGCCATGCGCATCAGCTGCCGGCGCCGGCGCGCGAACTCGGCGGCGCGGATCGCCGGCGCGGCCATCTCAGTTCAGCTTGCGGCGGTGCCGCGGGCCGAGCACGCAGTCGCTGTGCACCAGCATCACGGCGACGCGCACGAACTCGGCGACTTCACCCAGCGCCTCCTCGTCGGCTTCCGGCTCGTCGTAGGCGAGCTCGCTGCCGGTGATGCGTGCGAGATCGGCGATCGCTTCCGCCGAATCCTCCGACAGCGGCGGCGACTCGCCGGCCGCGAGTCCGAAACCACCGAGGAAGCCGCGGCCCCACGCCATCAGCGCGTCGCCGCGCTCGTCGACCGGACTGTCGTCGTCGGGAAGCAGCAGTTCGAACTCGAAATCGGTGGATTCCAGCTGCTGCACGCTGGCGCGGTAGAGCTGGTCGAGCAGGCCGTCGGGCTCCGGCGCCGACAGCAGCGGGTCGGCCATCACCGCGGCGAACCAGCCGCGGCGATCGTGCGGGCCGCCGCCGGCGAGCCAGCCGCAGAGCGAGCCGTGCAGCTCGGCCGGTTCGAGCCCCGTCTCGAGCGCGCGCAGCGCGTCGGCGAGTTCGGCGTAGCCCGGTAGCGGCGCGGTCGACATGTGAATTCCGGAAGATGAACGAGCGGCATTCTAGCAAGGCGCGCCCGGGCGCTTGTGGGCCTGTGGGCACCCCCCTACACTGCCGCGAAGGAAGATCGAACGGTACGGATCGGGGGATTCCGGCCCATGGCGCGAGCGCGAGGACTGGGCGGATCCACAGCCGTGTGCGCGCTGCTGACGGCGTACTGCGCGCCGGCGCACGCGGCGGCCGCCGCGCTGGTCGCGTCGCGCGGATGGATTTCCCAGATCCTGCTGCTGGCGCTGGCGGCCTTCCTCGGCTGGCTGCTGTGGCGCGTCACCAGCCACCGGCGCCGGCAGGAGCGCTCGCTGATGGGCGAGATCCGCGAACGCGAAGAACGCCTGAACCTGGCGCTGTGGGGCTCCGGCGACGAGTTCTGGGACTGGAACATCCGCGACAACAGCCTCTATCGCCTCGGCGCGCACCAGTTGCTCGGCCAGGGCAGCCGGGAAGAGATGACGACCGACGACTGGCGCACGCAGTCGGTCCATCCCGACGACCTGGCGCGGGTGCAGAAGCTGCTGCAGGAACACATCGTCGGCCATACCGAGGTATTCGAATCCGAGCACCGCATCCGCAACGCCCGCGGCGAGTGGGTGTGGGTGCGTTCGCGCGGCAAGGTGGTCGAGCGCGACAGCGCCGGCAGCCCGCTGCGGATGGCCGGCACCGCGCGCGACATCACCGTGATCCGCCGCGCCGAGCGCGAGCGGCGCGTCGCGCTCGAGGTGCTGCGCAGCATGAGCGAGGCGGTGGCGGTGATCGACCTCGATTTCCGCTTCATCTCGGTCAACCCGGCGTTCTCGCGCATCACCGGCTACAGCGAGGAGGAAGTGATCGGGCAGAACAGCAAGCTGCTCGATTCCAGCCAGCACAGCGCCGAGTTCTACCGGCGCGTGCGCGACGTGCTCGAGCGCACCGGCCACTGGGCCGGCGAGATGTGGCAGAGGCGCAAGGACGGCGAGGAATTCCTCGGCTGGATCGAGATGAGCGAGGTGCGCGACGCGATGGGCGTGCGCAGCCACTTCGTCGCCGTGGTGAACGACATCACCGACAAGAAGCGCGCCGAGCAGGAACTGCGCTACCTCGCGAACTACGACACGCTGACGGGCCTGCCGAACCGCGCGCTGCTGAGCGAGCGCCTCGGCCGCGCGATCGTGCGCGCGCGGCGGCAGGAGACGCGGGTCGCGGTGCTGTTCCTCGACCTGGACCGTTTCAAGGACATCAACGATTCGCTCGGCCACGCCGCCGGCGACCGGTTGCTGAAAGCGGCGGCGACGCGGCTGCAGGCCACCGTCGGTGCGTCCGACACCGTCGCCCGGCTCGGCGGCGACGAATTCACCGTGGTGCTGGAAGACGTCGAGTCGGTGCCGGCGGTCGAGCGCATCGCGCGCGAGATCCTCACCGCGT
>CBIHMN010000076.1:0-8256 GCA_966211005.1 uncultured Arenimonas sp. | reverse complement strand
AGCACGACCTCGGCGCCCATCGCCCGCAGGTTGAAGATCTTCTCGCGGCTCATCTTGTCGGGCACGACCAGCAGCAGCTTGTAACCCTTCTGCTGCGCCACGAGCGCCAGCCCGATGCCGGTGTTGCCGGCGGTGCCCTCGACCAGCGTGGCGCCGGGCGCGATGTCGCCGCGAGCTTCGGCGGCCTCGATCATCTGCAGCCCGATCCGGTCCTTGATGGACCCGCCGGGATTCATGCACTCCAGCTTCAGGAACAGCTCGCACGGCCCCGCGTCCAGCTGCCGGGCGCGGACGATCGGGGTGTTGCCGATGAGCTGCAGGACGCTGCGATGGACCGTCATGGGGAATACGCGAGGCGGGAAACCGCGCGATTCTACCAGTCCCGTCGCGGGCCCAGCGTCACCTGCCCGGCCTGGCGCGGCGCCGGGTGCAGGCGGCGGCGACCCGACGAGGTGGGCCGCCGCCGCCGCAGGGAACTAATGCTTCCGGAGGTCGTACATCCGGGTGAGTCGATCCTTCGCGAGCAGCTTCTCGCGCTTCATCCGTCCGAGCGTGGCGTCGTCGAGCGGAAGGCATCCGAGTTCCGCGTCCAGCACCTGCTTGTCGAGTTCGCGATGCCGGTGGTAGAGCTGGCGGAATTCCGGGTCGTTCTTCATCAGCGTGTCGAGTTCGTGTTGCGGCTGACCTTCAAACATGGGTTCGACCTCCTCCTGAAACGCGAACGCCCCGGCCGGTCAGGACCAGGGCGTGGCGGCGTGAGTGGGGGTCAGGTCGCTTTGGCGGGCGGCGTCCCCGATCGACCCGCCCGCGACCTTTCGGGAAGCGGCGGCATCGGCGGGGGCGAGGTCTGCATTCATCGGCCTGGCTCGGTTGCCCGGCGAATATCGCGCCGGTCGACCCGAACGTACTCCCCCGCTCCGGAGGTGGCAAGCGGTCACGCAAACCATTGAATCGACAGTTATTCCGCGATGATCTCGACCCGGCGGTTGCGGGCCCGCCCGTCGGCCGTGGCGTCGTCCGCGACCGGACGCGCCTCGCCCCACCCCGTGGCCTCGAGGCGCGCCGCGGGCAGGCCGGCGTCCTCCAGCGCGCGACGCACCGCTTCGGCCCGGCGCCGCGACAGCGCCAGGTTGGCGTCCGCTTCGCCCTGCCCGTCGGTGTGCCCCTCGACCGAGATGCGGCCGTCGCCGCCGCGGAGCCGTGCGGCGAGCTCGCGCAGGCTGGCCTGCGCCGGCGCGGTGAGCGCCGCGCTGCCGCTGCCGAACGCGGCACCGTCGAGCGTGTAGATGTCGCGGCCGCCGTCACGACGCATCGGTGGCGGCGAGGCGTCGACGATTTCGTCGGCCGCGATCGCCGCGGCGAGCTCGGCCTCGCGACGTGCCAGCTCGGCCTCGCGCGATCGCGCTTCGGCCAGCTTGCGGGCCTGCGCGGTCTCGGCGCTGGCGCGTTCCAGTTCGGCGGCCTGCGTGGCCGCCTCCTGCGCCGCCTGGCGCTCGGCCAGTTCCTCGCGGGCCATCGCCTGCAGCCGCAGGCGGGTGGCCTCGCGCCGCGCCGCCTCGGCCTCGCGGCGGGAGGATTCGAGCAGGATCTCGTCGCGCTCGCGGTCGAGCTGGGTCGACTGCCCTTCGAGCAGGCCGGCCTGCGCCGCGGCGCGCGCGGCGCGGATCCGCAGCTCGGCCACCAGCACGGTGTGGTCGCGGTCGCGACGGCGGGCCTCGCGTGCGGCGTCGATCGCGGCACGCGCCTGCATGCGGGCGGCGAGCCCGAGGTCGGCGAGCGACGGATCGCCGTCGAGTTCGGCCAGTTCGCCGGCGAGGCGGGCGACGGCGGCTTCGTGTTCGTCCGCCGACGCGGCGTGCAGCGGCGACGCATGCAGGCCGAGCACCAGCACGGCGGGCAGCAGCAGCGTGCGCATCTCAGTTCTCCCGCCGGACGAGCAGACGACGCCGCAGCTCGTCGTTGCGGGCGGCCTTCTCGTCGACTTCCACGCGCAGGGCCGCGAGGGTCGCTTCGGCGCGCGCGAGGTCGGCGATCGCGGCGGCGGTCTCGGCCACGGTGCGCGCATCGCGGTAGTCGCGGTCGTCGGCGAGCGCCTTGGCCTGCGCCAGTCGCGCGCGGGCCTCGGCGAGCCGATCGGCGGCCGTGCCTCGCGGATCGGCCCGCTCGGCGGCGGCGACGGCGCGCTCGGCTTCGGCGATCTCGGCCGTCGGCGGATCGGCCGCGCAAACCTGCGCAGTGGCCAGCAGAAGCGCCAGCGCGAGATAGATTTTCGACGCGGATGGTGTCATAACGCGGGCTCGCAGGTCGGACTCCGGACGCGCGTAGTGTAGCCGCCCGCCGTCGACGACCGGGGCCGCCAATCGGGAATACAGGGGTACGGACATGGACATCGGCTACTTCCTGAAGCTGATGACGGAAAAGAACGCGTCGGACATGTTCCTGACGACCGGCGCGCCCGTCTACATCAAGGTCGAAGGCAAGCTCTACCCCCTCGGCAATACCGGCCTGCCGGCGGGCATGGTCAAGAAGATCGCGTACTCCCTGATGGACGAGGGCCAGGTGCCGGCGTTCGAGCGCGACCTCGAATACAACATGGCGATCGCCGTGAAGGACACCGGGCGCTTCCGCGTCAACGTGTTCAAGCAGCGCGGCGAGGTCGGCATGGTGATCCGCGCGATCAAGTCCGAGATCCCCAGCATCGACCAGCTGCGGCTGCCGGCGGTGCTCAAGGACATCGTGATGGAGCAGCGCGGGCTGGTGCTCGTGGTCGGTTCCACCGGCTCGGGCAAGTCCACCACGCTCGCCGCGATGATCGACCACCGCAACGCGAACAACACCGGTCACATCCTCACCATCGAGGACCCGATCGAGTTCCTGCACAAGCACAAGAAGTCCATCGTCAACCAGCGCGAGGTCGGCCTCGACACGCACGCGTTCCACAACGCGCTGAAGAACGCGATGCGCGAGGCGCCCGACGTCATCCTGATCGGCGAGATCCTCGACGCCACGACGATGGAATCGGCGATCGCGTTCGCCGAGACCGGTCACCTGTGCATGGCGACGCTGCACTCGAACAACGCCGACCAGACCCTCGACCGCATCCTGAACTTCTTCCCGGAATCGGCGCACAAGAACGTGCTGATGAACCTGTCGCTGAACCTCAAGGCGATCATTTCCCAGCGCCTCGTGATCGGCAAGGACGGCAAGCGCCTGCCGGCGGCGGAGATCCTGATCAACACGCCGATGATCCGCGACCTGATCCGCCGCGGCGAGGTGCACGAGATCAAGGAAGCGATGGACAAGTCGCTGCAGGAAGGCATGCAGACCTTCGACCAGTCGCTGTTCCGGATGTACAAGGAAGGCAAGGTCGAGCTGGAGGAGGCGCTGCGCAAGGCCGATTCGCGCGACGGGCTGGCGCTCAAGATCCGGCTCTCGGAAGGCTCGGCCACCGGCGAGCACGACCCCTATGCCGACATGTACGGCGGCGGCGGCCCGGGCGGCGAGACGACGACCAGCGGCTACTGAATCCTGTGGGGTCTCGTGGGAGGGCCTTCAGGCCCGATTCCCCGGTTCGGGCCTGAAGGCCCTCCCACATCAGTTGCCAGCGCCGCCCTGCGGCGCATCGGGCTGGTTCTCCGGTCGCGCGGCCTGGAATTCGTCGAGCGCCAGACACGACTGCACGACCCGGCGGATCGTGTGGTACGGCGCCATGTCGACCCCGAAGCGTTCGGCATTGAACACCTGCGGCACCAGGCAGCAGTCGGCCATCGTCGGCTGCTCGCCGTCGCAGAACGTGCCGGTGGACGGGTTGTCGGCGAGCGTGTCTTCCAGCGCGTCGAAACCGATGCGGATCCAGTGCCGCACCCACTCGTCGCGTTCGGCCTGCGGCACCGACCACGTCTTCTCGAAGAACTGCAGTACCCGCAGATTGTTCAGCGGGTGGATGTCGCACGCGATGGACTGGGCGATCATCCGCACGCGCTGGCGGTCGCGCGCGGTCGCCGGCATCAGCGGCGGCGACGGGAAGGTCTCGTCGAGGTATTCCATGATCGCCATCGACTGCCGCAGGATCCGGTTGCCGTGCAGCAGCACCGGCACCAGCTCCTGGGGGTTCAGGTCGTTGAACGCCGGACGGTGGTGCTCGCCGCCGTCGCGCGCGAGGTGCACCGGCACCGTCTCGTAGGGCAGACCCTTGAGGTTCAGGGCGATGCGCACGCGATACGCGGCACTGGAACGCCAGTACGAATACAGCCGGACCATCCCGTGGTTCATCCGCCCGCCCCTTCGTGGACCCCTCGGCAGCATACGCCCGCGGCGGCTCCGTCCCAAGCGATGCTCGGGGGTGGGGAAAAAAGCGGGGAAGAAGGAGCCACGACCGGGCACGACCGAGCACGACAAGAGCGAAGGCCGAAGGAAAAGGCTCTATTCGTGCTCGGTCGTGTCCGTCGTGTTCGTCGTGGCCAGAACCCCGGACCCGCGGCCACGACGCGGCTCAGGCGCGTTCGATGCGCTGTTCGATCGCGCCGAAGATCGACGCGCCGCCGGCGTCGAGCATCTCGATGCGCACGGTGTCGCCGAACGCCATGAACGGCGTGCTCGGCTTGCCGTCGCGCAAGGCCTCGACCGTGCGGCGTTCCGCGAAGCACGACGCGCCGAGCGTGGTGTCCTCGTTGGCGACGGTGCCGGAGCCGACGATCGTGCCGGCCGACAGCGGCCGCGTCTTCGCCGCGTGCGCCACCAGCTGGCCGAAGTCGAACTGCATGTCGACGCCGGCCTCGGGCGCGCCGAACCATTCGCCGTTGACGTGCGTGAGCAGCGGTCGATGCAGCTTCGCGCCGCGCCACGCCTCGCCGAGCTCGTCGGGCGTCACGAACACCGGGCTCAGCGCCGAGCGCGGCTTCGACTGCAGGAAGCCGAACCCCTTCGCCAGTTCGCCCGGGATGAGGTTGCGCAGCGACACGTCGTTCACCAGCCCGACGAGCTGGATGTGGCCCGCGGCGTCGGCGGCCGACACGCCCTGCGGCACGTCGTCGGTGACCACGACGATCTCGGCCTCGAGGTCGATGCCGTACGCCTCGTCGGCGACGCGCACCGGATCGCGCGGACCGAGGAAGCCGGCGCTCACCGCCTGGTACATCAGCGGGTCGGTGTAGAACGATTCGGGCACCTCGGCGCCACGCGCCTTGCGCACGCGGGCGACGTGCGGCAGGTACGCGCTGCCGTCGACGAACTCGTACGCGCGCGGCAGCGGTGCCGCGAGCGCGATCGGGTCGACCGCGAACACCGGCTCGCCGTTGATCGTCTCCGCGGGGCTGTTCTCGAGCGCCTCATGCAGGCCGGCGAGCCGCGGCGCGGCGTTCGTCCAGTCCTCGAGCGCCTGCTGCAGCGTCGCGGCGATGCCGGTCGCCTTCACCGCGCGCGACAGGTCGCGCGACACCACGATCAGCGTGCCGTCGCGGCCGCCTTCCTTCAACGAACCCAGCTTCATTCCCGCTCCTTCGCTCAACTGCAGCCTTCGACGTAGTGCACCTGCGGCGCGAGCCCGATGCGCCACTCCGTGATGATGCCCTGCGGGTCGACCTCGAACACCAGCCGGGCGTCGCCACCGTCGGCCGGGGTCACGACGAGGTACTTCCCGCCGTCGACGTATTTGTGCGGCTGTTCTTCGGCGCCGGGATACGCGGCCAGGACGTCGTCGGCGGTCATGCCGACGGCGAGGCCGCCGGGCGCCGGTACGTCGGCCGTCGAGACGTCGATGCGCACGAACCGACCGCCCTCGAACATGAAGGCGGTGGCATAGCCCGCGCCCGGCGTCGCCGCCGGCATCAGGTAATGGCAGGCGTCCGGCGTTTCCGGCGGCGGTACCGCGGCGAGCGCGCCGTCGTAGGCGGCGCGCAGTGCGTCGGCATCGCCGCCGAACGCCGCGCCACGGTAGCCGGCGAACCCGATCGCGGCGTCCGCGTCGGGATCGGCCGGTGGCGTCGGCGGCGTCGGCGCGGCGGGCGGCGCCGGCGGCTGCGCCCCGACGTCGGACGTCGTGTCGCCGGCGGATTCGCCGGCGCTGGCGTCGTGGCCGTCGTCCGGCGACCCGGCGGGAGAACAGGCGGCGAGCATGAGGGCGATCGACGCGGCGAGCGGGAAGAGGCGGATGGTCATGTCGGCTCCGGCGTGAAATGGGGGACCAGCCCCCGCCAGCACGCCGTGTAGTTCCGTTGACGGTGCGCGGCGTCGAGGGCCAGGGCCACAGGACGCAGGACATGCCGTGATTCGAACATGAAGGCCATCGTGTCGCGGATCACGTCGGGCTTCGACAGATCGGCGTTCGACGCCTTCTCGAACGTCGCCGCATCCGGTCCGTGGCCGCTGAAGCTGTTGTGCAGCGACGCGCCGCCGGGAACGAAGCCCTCGGCCTTCGCGTCGTACGCCCCGTGCACGAGGCCCATGAACTCGCTGGCGATGTTGCGATGGAACCACGGCGGCCGGAACGTGTCCTGCGCGACCAGCCAGCGTGGCGGGAAGATCACGAAATCGATGTTGCTCGTGCCGGGCGTGTCGCTCGGCGAATGCAGGACGAGGAAGATCGACGGGTCGGGATGGTCGTGGCTGATCGAGCCGATGGTGTTGAAGCGGCGCAGGTCGTACTTGCACGGCGCGTAATTGCCGTGCCACGCGACGACGTCGAGCGGCGAATGATCGATCGGCGCGCGCCACAGATGGCCCTGGAATTTCGCGATCAGGTCGAAGTCGCCTTCGCGCTTCTCCCATGCGGCGACCGGCGACAGGAAATCGCGCGGATTGGCGAGGCCGTTGCTGCCGATCGGTCCCAGGTCGGGCAGCCGGAACATCGCCCCGAAGTTCTCGCAGACGTAGCCGCGCGCGGTGCCGTCGGGCAGCGATACGGCGAAGCGGATGCCGCGCGGGATCAGCGCGATCTCCTGCGGTTCCACCTCGAGCACGCCCATCTCCGTCGCGATGCGCAGGCGACCCTGCTGCGGCACGACCAGCAGTTCCCCGTCGGCGTCGTAGAAGTACCGGCCATCCATGTCGCGGTTGGCCGCATAGACGTGGATGCCGATCCCGGTGCCGTGCGCCGGCCCGCCATTGCCCGCCATCGTGAACAGGCCATCGACGAAGTCGGTCGGCGCGTCCGGCATCGGCAGCGGATCCCAGCGCAGCTGCTCCGGCGTCACCGGGCCGTCGCCGAAATCGCCGTGCAGCCGCGGCTGCGCATACGGCGCGAACGTGCCGTGCACCGCCGCCGGCCGGATCCGGTAGAGCCAGCTGCGGCGATTGCTCGCGCGCGGCGCGGTGAACGCCGTGCCGCTCAGCTGCTCGGCATACAACCCGTACGGCGCCTTCTGCGGCGAATTGCGCCCGACCGGCAGCGCGCCTTCCAGCGCCTCCGTCGCGAACTCGTTCCCGAACCCAGACTGGTATCGCAGCATCAGCGCCTCACCGGAAAGTCGAACAGAAAGGCCTGGCCACGACCGAGCACGACAAAGGCGGAATTACACGACAAGAGCATTCCAGGTCGAGGAAGCCGCCGTGTGCCCGCACCATCCCGCTCGATACGGACCACATGGCTTCCGTCGTGTAATCAGCTTTTGTCGTGCTCGGTCGTGGCAAGCAACGCTTTTTCCTACAGCACCCCGCGCTTCATCTGGTCGCGCTCGATGGATTCGAACAGCGCCTGGAAGTTGCCTTCGCCGAAGCCCTCGTTGCCCTTGCGCTGGATGATCTCGAAGAAGATCGGCCCGATCGCGTTCTGGGTGAAGATCTGCAGCAGCTTGCGCGATTTCGTTTCCAGGTCGGCGTCGATCAGGATGCGGTTCTTCTTCAGCCGCGGCACGTCCTCGCCGTGGTTCGGCACGCGCTCGTCGATCACGTCGAAATACGTCTCCGGCGTGTCGAGGAACTCGACGCCGTCGGCGCGCATCTTCTCGACCGTGCCGTAGATGTCGTCGGTGAAGCAGGCGATGTGCTGGATGCCCTCGCCCTTGTACGCGTCGAGGTATTCGTTGATCTGCGACTTCGGGTCGTTCGATTCGTTCAGCGGGATGCGGACGATGCCGTCCGGCGCCGTCATCGCCTTCGACACCAGGCCGGTCTTCGCGCCCTTGATGTCGAAGTAGCGGATCTCGCGGAAGTTGAACAGGCGCTCGTAGTAGTCGCTCCACTTCTGCATGTTGCCGAAGTAGAGATTGTGCGTGAGGTGGTCGATGAACGTCAGGCCGTAGCCCGCCGGGTTCGGGTCGG
>CBIHMN010000075.1:0-8317 GCA_966211005.1 uncultured Arenimonas sp. | reverse complement strand
AGCTCGAAGCTGGTGCGGGTGCGCAGCGACGGATTGAAGAACACCAGCGCGATCGAGCGGCCCTTCAGCTGCTCGCCGGCCGGATGGCGCTTGAACGCGGCCGCCTGCGCCAGTACGGCGTCGAGCTCGGCGCGGGTCCAGTCCTGGGTATTGAGGAAATGCTTCATCGGCGGTCCTGGTGGCGGAAACGAAAAAGCCCAGCGCGAAGGCTGGGCTTGGTCCGGTTTCGAAAACGCGAAAGCGTCCGGGCTACCCAGCGGGATGGCGGGATTCCGGTCGGCGCGCACGCGAGGTCATGCCTGCCGCCATGCGGGCGGAAGTCAGGAGGTCGGCGTCGGCGGGGAGGGAGTGCATCGCGGCGCAGTATGCCGGCGGTGCCGTCGCGCCGCAATCAGCGGCCGGCGGTGGAAATCGAGTCGGGCGTCACGGAAACGCGGATGCGCACCCGGTTGCCGGGGTCGTAAGGCAGCCGCGACATGTATTTCTCGCCCTTGTACATGTATTCGACGTCGTAGCCGACGAGCCGGGTCTCCTCGCGCTCGACCTCCACGATCCGGCACCCGCGGGCTTCGGCCTCGGCGCGGCGCGACGCGATGCCATGGCCGACCACGCCGCCGGCGACCGCCCCGGCCGCGGTCGCGGCCCGGCGGCCGTTGCCCTTGCCGATCTGGTTGCCGACCGCCGCGCCGACGAGCGCGCCGATCACCGTGCCGCCGGTCGTGCCGCCCCGCGCTTCCGGTTCCGGATCGCAGCGCTCCTCCGGCGTGCGGGTGACCACGACCTCGGACACCGGGTCGGCGCGCAGCACCTGCGCGTAGCCGTAGCTGACGTTCTCCTCGACCGGCGCGCCGAAACCGTCGCGCGCCTGCGCTTCGTAGGGGTCGCCGGCAGGGGGTTCGCCGCGGTCCTGCGCCGGCGCGGCGACCGCGTACAGGGCGAGGAAGGCGCAGAACGACAGGCGGACGATCGACATCGGGAACCACTCCGGACGGGCGCTGGACGGGGCATGACGAGCGCCGGGATTCAAACACCCTGGCGCTGAACCCGGGCGTAAGATTTCGTAAAGCGGCGTCCGGTGCCTTGATAGACTCGCGTTTTCGCCGCGCACCGCCTCATGGAAATCCGCCTCCACAATACCCTCGCCCGCCGTGTCGAGCCGTTCGTGCCGCTCGACCCGGCCCGCGTGACGATGTACGTCTGCGGACCCACCGTCTACAACTACGTGCACATCGGCAACGCGCGCCCGCCGGTGGTGTTCGGCGTGCTCGCGACGCTGCTGCGGCGCCGGTTCCCGCAGGTGGTGTACGCGCGCAACATCACCGACGTCGACGACAAGATCAACACCGCGGCGCGCGAGCGCGGCGTGCCGATCGCGGACATCACCGGCCGCTTCGCGGCCGCGTACGCGGAAGACATGCGCCGCCTCGGTGCCGGCGAGCCCGATGTCGTGCCGCACGCGACGACGCACATCCCGCAGATCATCGCGATGGTCGAGCGGCTGATCGCGTCGGGTCACGCCTACGCGGCGGAAGGCCATGTGCTGTTCTCGGTCGCCAGCTTCCCGGATTACGGCCGGCTGTCGGGCCGCGACCCGGAGGAGCTGCTGGCCGGCGCCCGCGTCGAGGTGGCCCCCTACAAGCGCGACGCCGGCGATTTCGTACTCTGGAAGCCGTCGACACCGGACCTGCCCGGCTGGGACTCGCCGTGGGGCCGGGGCCGGCCCGGCTGGCACATCGAATGTTCGGCGATGGCGGCGGCGCATCTGGGCGAGACGATCGACATCCATGCCGGCGGCGTCGACCTGCAGTTCCCGCACCACGAGAACGAGGTCGCGCAGAGCACGTGCGCGCACGGCGGCAAGGTGTTCGCGCGCGTCTGGCTGCACAACGGCATGCTGACGTTCGACGGCGCGAAGATGTCCAAGTCGGTCGGCAACGTCTCGCTGGTGCACGACCTGCTCGCCGCGCATCCGCCGGAAGCGCTGCGCTACGCGCTGCTGTCGGCGCACTACCGCCAGCCGCTGGACTGGTCGGACACGCTGATCGAACAGTGCGTGCGCACGCTCGACCGGCTCTACGGCACGCTGCGCGACCTCGGCGACGTCGACGCGAGTGGCGACGATGCGCCCGAAGCCGTCGAGGCCGCGCTATGCGACGACCTCAACACGCCGACCGCGCTTTCGGAACTGGCGCGGCTCGCCGCCGAAGCGCGCGTCGCGCGCGATCCGGCGGAACGGGCGCGACTGAAGGGTGCGCTGCTGGCCGGCGGCAAGCTGCTCGGCCTGCTGCAGCAGGCACCGGCCGACTGGTTCGGGCGCGGCAGCGACGACGCCGACGCGGCGCGCATCCAGGCCCTCGTCGATGAACGCGCGGCGGCGAAGACCGCGCGCGATTTCGCCCGCGCCGACGCGATCCGCGCGCAGCTCGCCGACGAAGGCGTGCTGCTCGAGGACACGCCGCAGGGCGTGCGCTGGAGGCGCGGCTGATGCGGCCGACCGAACCCACCGCGGCACAGGCGCAGGCGGCGATCGCCGAGGAATTCGCGTTCTTCGGCGACTGGTCCGAGCGCTACCAGTACCTGATCGACCTGGGCCGCAAGCTGCCGCCGTTCCCGGACGAATCGAAGATCGAGGCCAATCGCCTGCACGGCTGCCAGTCGATGGTGTGGATCGTCGCGCGTGGCGACGCGTCGGCGCTGGAATTCGACGCGATCAGCGATTCGGCGATCGTCTCGGGGCTGGTCTACCTCGCGCTGCGCGTCTATTCGGGCCGGTCGGCCGCCGAGATCGCCGCGACGCCACCCGAATACGTCGAGGCGATCGGGCTGGCGAAGCACCTGTCGCCCACGCGCAGCAACGGACTGGCGTCGCTGCTGGCCTTCATCCAGGACACCGCCCGCCGGCAGCTGCCGGCCGAGGAGTAAGCATGCGCCTCCCGTTCGCCGCGTCCGGCCTCCTTGTCCTCGTCGCGTTCGTTTCGCCGGCGACCGGCGCGGAGCCGCCGCTGGTGCCGCCGCTCGCCGACATCGCCGTGCCGGCGCGGGTGATGCCGGCGGTGGTCGAGCGCTTCCACACCGATCTCGACTCGCTGCTGCACGTGCACGACGCGACCGCCGGCCCGCGCCGCGACGCCGCGCTGCGTGCGTTCCTCGCCGCGTGGCGGGTGCGGCTGGGGGAAGTGGCGCCGACGGGCCTCGGCGTCGAGGACCGCATCGACCGGTTTCTGCTCGCGCGCGAGTTCGATCGCCGCGAACGCGACCTGCGCTTCGATCGCGAGCGCGTCGAAGCCGCCGCGCCGCTGCTGCCCGGCGTCGACGCGCTGGTCGCGATGATCGAGGCGCGGCGCGCGCTGGAGTATCCCGATCCGCGCGCGAGCGCCGACGTGCTCGCCCGCAGCCGCGCGTCGCTGGTCGCGCTGCAGGAGAAGCTGCGCGAAGACCCGCACGCCGCCGGCACGACACCGATCGTCGCGTACCGCGCGGCGCGCCTGCTCGACGGCATCCGCGAAGGACTCGAGGAGTGGTACGGCTTCCACGCCGGCTACGACCCGGCGTTCTCGTGGTGGGCGAAGCACCCGTACGAAGCGCTCGACGCGACGCTGGAGGCACACGCGAAGCAGCTGCGCGACGACCTGGCCGGCGCCGCCGATCCGGAAACCATCATCGGCGACCCGATCGGCCGCGACGCGCTGCTCGCCGGCCTGCGCGACGAACTGATCCCCTACACGCCCGAACAGCTGATGACGCTGGCGGAACGCGAACTGGAATGGTGCCGTCGCGAGATGGACGCCGCCGCCGCGGAGATGGGCGCCGCCGACTGGAAGGCCGCGCTGGAAACGGTCAAGTCACGCTATCCGGCACCGGGCGAGCAGCCGAAGCTGGTCGTCGAACTCGCGGACGAAGCGATCGCGTATCTCGACGCCAACGCACTGGTGACCGTGCCCGCCCTCGCCCGCCGCGACTGGCGCATGACGATGCTGTCGCCGGAGTACCAGTTGCAGGCCCCGTTCTTCCTCGGCGGCACCGACGTCTGGGTCGCGTACCCGACCGACACCATGCCGCACGACAAGAAGATGATGGCGCTGCGCGGCAACAACCGGCACTTCTCGCGCGCGGTGGTGCACCACGAGCTGATCCCCGGCCACCACCTGCAGCATTTCTACAACGAGCGCTACGAGACCCACCGCCAGCTGTTCGACACGCCGTTCTGGACCGAGGGCTGGGCGCTGTACTGGGAGTTCCGGCTGTACGACCGCGGCTTCGCGAAGACGCCCGAAGACCGCATCGGCATGCTGTTCTGGCGCAGCCACCGCGCCGCGCGGATCCTGTTCTCGCTCGGCTTCCACCTCGGGAAGATGACGCCGGACGAGGCCGTGGACCTGCTCGTCGAGCGCGTCGGCCACGAACGCGAGAACGCGCGCGCCGAAGTGCGCCGCAGCTTCGCCGGCGACTACGGCCCGCTCTACCAGGTCGCGTACATGCTCGGCGGGCTGCAGTTCCGCGCGCTGCACGAGGAGGTCGTCGGCGCCGGAAAGATGACCGAGCGCGAGTTCCACGACGCGATCCTGAAAGGCGGCCCGATGCCGGTCGCCCTCGTCCGCGCGCGGCTGCTGGGCCTCGACCCGTCGTCGGCCGACGTCGCGGACTGGCGGTTCTACGACTTCGGCAACGGCTGAGGCTCCCGTCCCCCCTGATCCGCTCTTGTCGTGTTCTGTCGTGTCCGTCGTGCTCGGTCGTGGCCAGAAAAGAGAAACCCCGCCGAAGCGGGGTTCTCGATGATCGAGACGCGAGCGCCGGAACTCAGTCGCCCATCTGCTTCTGGCGGTGTTCCCAGCGCTCCTGCGCGTCGATGGTGCGTTCGGCGGTCAGGCGCGCGTCGAGGCGCTCCAGGCCGATTTCCTCGCCCGTGTCGACGCAGTAGCCGTAGCTGCCGTCCTCGATGCGCTTGAGCGTGCTGTCGATCTTGCTGATCAGCTTGCGGTAGCGGTCGCGCGTGCGCAGCTCGAGCGAGTTCTCCGATTCGCGGCTGGCGCGCTCGGCCTCGTCGCCGACGTCGCGCACCTCTTCCTTGAGGTTCTCGATCGTCTGCTTGGACTCCTCGACCAGCTCTTCCTTCCATGCCAGCAGGCGCTGGCGGAAGTATTCGAGCTGCATCGGGCCCATGTATTCCTCTTTCGCCGACGGGCGGTAGCCGGCCGGCAGCGTCACGCGTTCGCGCGACGGCGCCGGCTTCACCCGCTCCGGGCGCGGTGCGGCGGGCTTGACGTAACCGGCGCGCACGCCGTCACGACGCTTCGCCGGTGCCGGCGCAGGCACGACCGCCTTCGCGGCGACCGGCGCGGGCGACTTCTGCGGCTTCGCCGCCGGCGCGGCCTTGGCCGCCGGCTTGGTCGCGGCCTTCGCCACCGGCTTCGGTGCGGGCTTCGCGACCGCCTTGGCCGTCGGCTTCGCCGGCGACTTCGCTGCGGACCGGGTGGCGGGCTTCGCCGCTTTCGCGGGCGTCTTCTTCGCCGGCGCCTTCTTCGCCGGGGCGCGCACGACCTTCTTCGCGGCCTTGGCCGGCTTCGGCGCCGGGCGCGCGGCCTTCTTCGCGGGCGCCTTGGTCGCCTTCTTCACGGGTTTGGCCGCCTTCGCGGCCTTCTTCGCCGGCTTCGCCGGACGGGCCGTCTTCGCGGGCTTCTTGCTGGCCGCCTTGGCGACCTTCTTTGCTGGTTTCTTGGCGGCCACTAGGGCGTTTCCTCTCTTTCCTTGAGGCTCGAAGGCGGCGTGTTATAGCCTGTCCGCCCGGAAGCGGCAACCTTAGTCCCGGCGCACTGCCGGTGCAATGTGAAATATCTGCTGATCCTGCTGCTGCGCGGTTACAAGCGTTTCGTCAGCCCGCTGCTCGGGCAGCGCTGCCGCTTCCATCCCAGCTGTTCGACGTACACGATGGAAGCGATCGAACGCTTCGGCGTGCTGCGCGGCGGCTGGCTCGGCGTGCGTCGCGTCGGCCGCTGCCATCCATTCCACCCGGGCGGTTACGACCCGGTGCCCGACGACACGCCCCGCGAAGGACACGACCGATGAACAAGCTGCTGATCCGCAACGCGCGACTCGTCAACGAAGGCCGCGAGTTCGAAGGCGACCTGCGCGTGACCGGTGACCGCATCGAGCAGATCGGCACGGGGCTCGCCGCCCGCGAGGGCGAGACGGTGCATGACGCCGCCGGTCGCTGGCTGCTGCCCGGCGTGATCGACGCGCAGGTGCATTTCCGCGAGCCGGGCATGGAATGGAAGGGCGACCTCGACACCGAGCCCGCCGCCGCCGTCGCCGGCGGCGTCACCAGCTTCCTCGAGATGCCGAACACGAAGCCGCCCGCGCTCGACGCGGCGACGCTCGAGGACAAGTACCGCCGCGCCACCGGCCGCTCGCGCGCGAACTTCGGGTTCTACTTCGGCGCGAGCAACGACAACCTCGAGAACGTCAAGCGCATCGACCCGGCGACCACGCCCGGCCTGAAGATCTTCATGGGCGCGTCGACCGGCAACATGCTGGTGGACGACCCCGACATCCTCGACGCGATGTTCCGCGAATGCCGCGTGCCGATCATCACGCACTGCGAGGACACGCCGATGATCGACGCCAACCTGGCGGCGGCGCGGGCGAAGTACGGCGACGACGTGCCGGTCGAACTGCACGGCGAGATCCGTTCGCGCGAGGCGTGCATCAAGTCGACGAAGCTGGCACTGGCGCTGGCCCGGAAGCACGGCACGCAGCTGCACGTGCTGCACATCAGCACCGCCGAGGAACTGGCGCTGTTCGAGCCCGGCCCGGTCGAGGGCAAGCGCATCACCGCCGAGACCTGCGTGCACTTCCTGCACTTCGCGCGGGCCGACTACGCGACGCGCGGGAACTTCATCAAATGCAATCCGGCGATCAAGGAAGCGTCCGACCGTGCGGCGATCCTGCGCGCGGTCGCCGACGACCGCGTCGACGTGCTGGCCACCGACCACGCGCCGCACACGCTCGAGGAGAAGCGCCAGCCGTACCTGCAGGCGCCCTCCGGGCTGCCGCTGGTGCAGGACTTCCTGTCGTGCGCGCTCGACAAGGTGCATGCCGGCCACTTCTCGCTGCCGCACCTCGTGAAGAAGATCGCGCACGCGCCGGCGCTGCGCTTCGGGATCCGCGAACGGGGCTTCCTTCGCGAGGGTTATTTCGCCGACCTGGTGCTCGTCGACGCCGACGCGCCGTACACGGTGCGCCGCGAGGACGTGCTGTCGAAATGCGGCTGGTCGCCGTTCGAGGGCGAGCGCTTCCGTTCGCGCGTCGCCGCGACGTTCGTCAACGGCGCGATGGCGTGGGACGGCACCCGTCACGTCGGCTCCATCGGCGGCCGCCGGCTGGAATTCGCGCGATGAGGCGCGCCGCGGCGACACTCGCGCGGGCGGCGGCGTGCGCGCTGGTGCTGGCGCTGTCGGCGGCCGGCGCGGGCGCGTCCGACCGCGGCACGGTCCTGCCCGACGCCGTGGCGCAGGGTGATCTGGTCATCGGCACGACCGCGCCCGGCGCGACCGTGCGCTTCGGCGCGCGCACGCTGCGCGTGGACGCCGACGGCCGCTTCGTGTTCGGGGTCGGTCGCGACGAGACCGGCCCGCTCGCGATCGACGTCGCGTGGCCCGACGGCGCGACCGAGCGCATCAACCTGCGGGTGACGCCGCGCGACTGGCGCGTCGAACGCGTCGAAGGCGTGCCGCAGTCGACCGTGACGCCGCCGCCGGCGATCGCGGCGCGGATCGCCCGCGAGCAGGCGGCGGTGTCGGCCGCCCGCGAGCGCGACGACGCGCGCAGCGATTTCGCGCACGGCTTCGCGTGGCCGGTGACCGGGCGCGTCAGCGGCGTCTTCGGCAGCCAGCGCATCTACAACGGCACGCCGAAATCGGCGCATTCGGGGCTCGACGTGGCCGCGCCGCAGGGAACGCCGATCCGCGCGCCGGCCGCCGGCATCGTCACGCTCGCCGAGCCCGACCTGTACCTGACCGGCGGCACGGTGCTGCTGGACCACGGCCACGGCGTGAGCTCGAACTTCCTGCACCTGAGCCGGATCGACGTCGTCGTCGGCCAGCGCGTCGAAGCCGGAGACACACTCGGTCTCGTCGGCGCGACGGGTCGCGCGACCGGCCCGCACATGCACTGGGGCCTGGTCTGGTTCGACGTGCGCGTCGATCCGCAGGCGCGGCTGGATCCGTCGGGAAATCCCGCCGCGCGCTGAGCAGCGGCGATCGATCCCCGGCGGATCGGGCTATGCTGGCGGCGCTGCGATCGCCGGAGCAACCCCATGCCC
>CBIHMN010000074.1:0-8378 GCA_966211005.1 uncultured Arenimonas sp. | reverse complement strand
TCGAGGCCCGCCGCGCTCGCGCCGACCAGCAGCGTGATGAAGTTGATGTCCTCGTGCGCGCCGGCGCGCACGTTCGGGATGTCGTCGGTGGTGATCGGCGGGTAATGGATCGGGCGCAGGATCGAATTGCCGAAATTCGTCTTGTCGGCGAAGAAGTGCTCCGGCAGGCCGATGTGCAGCGCGAGGGCCGACAGCACGCGCGAGCCGAGCGCGTCGAGATCCTCGTAGAGCCCGTACGCGACCTCGCGGAACTCGGGGATTTCGGCGGGCCACAGGTTCGCCGGCATCACGTCGGCGTATTTCGAATCGCGCGCGATCTCGCGGCCGACGTGCCAGAACTCCTTCAGGTCGAAATGCTTCGCGCCTTTCGCGGTCTCGACGCCGAACGGCGTGTAGCCGCGCGCGCCGCCGCCGCCGGGCACGTGGTATCGACGCTTGACGTCGTCGGGCAGTGCGAAGAAGCGCTGGAACACGTCGTAGGCGCGGTCGATGCGCGCCTGCGGAATGCCGTGGCCGCGGATGCCGGCGAAGCCCCATTCACGGTACGACGCGCCGAGTTCGGCGACGAACGCGTCGCGGTCGCCGGGATCGGACGGTTCGCTGAAGCGGCGGATGTCGAGGGTGGGGATCGTCGCGGTCACGGCGGGCTCGGCGGAAGTCGAAGGCCGCCATTCTAGCGAGTCAGGAGCGGCTTCAGCCGCGATGTGGCGCCGGGCGTGCGTGGTGGAGGCCGCTTCAGTCGCGGCTGAAGCCGCTCCTGCCGGCGGGGGTGGCCGTGTCCCGGCGGAGGGGGATCACGCGGCCGCGCGCACCACTTCGGCCAGCCGCTCCAGCACCTGGCGCATCAGCGCGGCGTCGTCGGCTTCCACCGTCACGCGCACCACCGGCTCGGTGCCCGACGGACGCAGCACCAGCCGGCCGCGCCCGGCGAGCGCGGCTTCGGCGTCCGCGCGGGCGGCCTGCACGCCGGCGTCGTCGAGCGGGCGCACGCCGGGGGCGATGCGCACGTTCACCGTCTGCTGCGGCAATGGCCGGTAGCCGTCCATCGCCTCGTCGAGCGTGCGACCGGTCCGCTGCAGCACTTCGAGGACCTGCAGCGCACTGACGATGGCGTCGCCGGTGCTGGCCCGGTCGAGGCACAGGATGTGGCCGGACGCTTCACCGCCGAGCACGCCGCCGCCTTCGACCAGCGCCTGGTGCACGAAGCGGTCGCCGACGTTCGCGCGCACGAAACCGATGCCGGCTTCGCCGAGCGCGCGTTCCATCGCGAAATTGGTCATCAGCGTCCCGACCACGGCGCCGCGCAGCCGGCCCTGCACGGCCCAGTCGCGCGCGAGCACCCAGATCAGCCCGTCGCCGTCGACGAGGCGCCCGGCGGCATCGACCATCAGCACGCGGTCGCCGTCGCCGTCGAAGGCGACGCCGAGGTCGGCGCCGGTCTCGCGCACGCGAGCCATCAGCGCTTCGGGGTGCGTCGAACCGACGCCGCGATTGATGTTCAGTCCGTCGGGCTCGGCGCCGATGACGTCGACACGGGCCCCCAGCTCGGCGAATACCCGCGGCGCCACGTGGTAGGTCGCGCCGTGCGCGCAATCGAGCACCACGCGACGGTCGCGCAGCGAGAAGTCGGCGGGCACCGTCGACTTGCAGAATTCCGCGTAGCGCGACGTCGCGTCGTCGATGCGCAGCGCCTTGCCGAGCCGGTCGGACGCGACCGTCGCGAACGGCGCGTCGAGTTCGGCTTCGATGGCCGCCTCCAGCGCGTCGCCGAGCTTCTCGCCGTCGCGGTTGAAGAACTTGATGCCGTTGTCCTCGTGCGGATTGTGCGAGGCGCTGATGACGATGCCGGCGTCGGCGCGCAGCGAGCGCGTCAGGTAGGCGACGGCCGGCGTCGGCATCGGGCCGAGCAGCCGGACGTCGGCTCCGGCGGCGACCAGCCCGGCTTCCAGCGCGGACTCGAACATGTAGCCGGAGATCCGCGTGTCCTTGCCGATGACCACGGTCGCCTGCGCGTGGCCGCCCGCGGCCAGCACGCGGCCGGCGGCGGCGCCGAGGCGCAGCATGAAGTCGGCGGAGATCGGCCATTCGCCGACCCGGCCGCGGATCCCGTCGGTCCCGAAATACTTCCTGCCGGCCATCTCGTCAGGTCGCCGTCGCGGCGTCGGCGGCCGGCGCCGGCTGGCGCATCATCAGCGCGAGCAGCGCGGCGACCTTGTCGCGCATCTCGCGGCGGTCGACGATCAGGTCGAGCGCGCCGTGTTCCAGCAGGAATTCAGAACGCTGGAATCCTTCCGGCAGCGTCTCGCGCACCGTCTGCTCGATCACGCGCGGACCGGCGAAGCCGATCAGCGCCTGCGGCTCGCCGATATTGATGTCGCCGAGCATCGCGAAGGACGCCGACACGCCGCCGGTGGTCGGGTGCGCGAGCACCGACACGTACGGCAGTCCGGCCGCGCGCAGCCGCCCGAGCGCCGCCGACGTCTTGGCCATCTGCATCAGCGAGAACAGGCCTTCCTGCATCCGCGCGCCACCGGTCGCGGTGAAGCTGACCATCGGGCAGCCGACTTCGAGCGCGCGCTCGGCGGCGAGCGCGAACCGCTCCCCGACCACCGAACCCATCGAACCGCCCATGTAGCGGAATTCGAACGCCGCCACGCAGACCGGCCGGCCTTTCAGCGTGCCCTGCACCGCCACCAGCGCATCGCGCTCGCCGGTGCTCTTCTGCGACGCCTTGATGCGGTCGGCGTATTTCTTCTGGTCGCGGAAATGCAGTGCGTCGACCGGACCGAGCGCGGCGCCGAGTTCCTCGCCTCCGTCGTCGTCGAGGAACGCGGCCAGCCGCTCGCGCGCGCCGATGCTCATGTGATGGCTGCACTTCGGGCAGACACGCAGGTTCTTCTCGAGTTCGGGGCCGTACAGCGCGGCGCCGCACTTGTCGCATTTCTCCCACAGGCCCTCGGGCACGGCGCGCTTGCCGCCGCCCTGGGTGCGGATGCGCGCGGGCATCAGTTTGGTCAGCCAGCTCATTCGGCCACCGGTCCGGATCGGGGCGGAAAGTGTAAACCACGCGCCCCGGCGGGGTCGCCGGCGGGCGCGGCGTCGATCGCCGCGCGCAGCGGCGCGAGGAAGGCGCCGGCGCGAGCGGCGGCCTCGGCCACCGATGCCGCGCCGGCCATCGCCTCGACCAGCGCGCTGCCCCGTGCCGGTGGTGGTCGGCTTCGGCATCCGCGACGTCGGCGCGGTCGATCGTCCCGACGCCGGTCACGCCGGCGAGCGACACGTAGTAGACATAGCCTCGCGCGCCCTCGGCGATGCGCGCGACGCGATCTTCGGGCGTCGTCGGCGACGCGAGCGCGATCAGCGCGACGCCGGCGGCATCGAACGCGTCGCGGTACGGGGCCGCCTCCTCCGGGGGCAGGTCGACCAGCAGCACGCCGTCGACGCCGGCGCGCGCCGCGTCGTGCGCGAACACGCCGGCGCCGCGGATCTCCACCGGGTTCAGGTAACCCATCAGTACCACCGGCGTCTCGGCGTCGTCGCGCCGGAAGGCGGCGACCGCCTCGAGCGTGTGACGCAGCCCGCCGCCGCGCGAGATCGCGCGCTCCGAACTGCGCTGGATCGACGGACCATCGGCCATCGGGTCGGAGAACGGCACGCCCAGTTCCAGCACGTCGGCACCGGCCGCGACGAGCGCGTGCATCACCGGCACGGTCGCCTCGAGCGCCGGGTCGCCGGCGGTGAAAAACGGCACCAGTGCCTTGCGGCCGGCGGCGGCGAGTCCGGAAAACTTCGCTTGTATTCGGTTCAACGGGAGCCTCGACGCGGATCGACGCGGATTGACGCGGATGGAGCAGTGTTCGCCATATTCGCCTTATCCGCGCTCATCCGCGGAATCCGCGTCGACGCCTCAAAGCTCGATGCCCTCGCGCTTCGCGATGGTGAAAATGTCCTTGTCGCCACGGCCGCTGAGGTTGCACAGCACGAGGGCGTCGCGCGGCAGGTCGCGCGCGAGCTTCATCGCCTGCGCGACGGCGTGGCTCGATTCGAGCGCCGCGAGGATCCCCTCGGTGCGCGCGAGCAGGTGGAACGCTTCCATCGCTTCGTCGTCGGTGACGCCGACATACTCCGCACGGCCGCTGTCCTTCAGGTACGCGTGTTCCGGGCCGACACCCGGGTAGTCGAGGCCGGCCGAGATCGAATGCGTCTCGGTGATCTGCCCGTCGTCGTCGCACAGCACGTACGTGCGGTTGCCGTGCAGCACGCCCGGCCGGCCCGCGGCGAGCGACGCGGCGTGCCGGCCCGTGTCGATGCCGTCGCCGGCCGCCTCCGCGCCGACCAGCTGCACGTCGTCGTCGCCGAGGAACGCATGGAAGATGCCGATCGCGTTGCTGCCGCCACCCACGCACGCGGTCACCGCGGCGGGCAGCCGACCGTACTGCTCGAGCACCTGCGCCCGTGCCTCGCGGCCCACCACGGCATTGAAGTCGCGCACCAGCATCGGGTACGGATGCGGCCCGGCGACGGTGCCGATCAGGTAGAACGTGTCGCGCACGTTCGCGACCCAGTCGCGCATCGCTTCGTTCAGTGCGTCCTTCAGCGTCTTCGACCCGGAATGCACCGGCACGACCGTCGCGCCGAGCAGCTTCATCCGGAACACGTTCGGCGCCTGCCGCTCGATGTCGGTCGCGCCCATGTAGACCACGCAATCGAGCCCGAGCCGCGCGGCGACGGTCGCGCTGGCCACGCCGTGCTGGCCGGCGCCGGTCTCGGCGATGATGCGCGTCTTGCCCATGCGCCGGGCGAGCATCGCCTGGCCGATGGTGTTGTTGATCTTGTGCGCGCCGGTGTGGTTCAGGTCCTCGCGCTTGAGCAGGATGCGCGCGCCGCCGACGTGCGCGGACAGCCGCGCCGCTTCGTAAACCGGGCTCGGGCGACCGACGTAATGGCGGTAGTCGTGCTGCAGTTCGGCGAGGAACGCCGGGTCGTCGCGGCAGGCCTCGTAGGCCGCCCGCAGCTCGCGCAGCGGTTCGATCAGCGTCTCGGCGACGTAGATCCCGCCGTACGCGCCGAAGTGGCCGGTGGCGTCCGGCGACCCGTCATTCCCCGCTCCTGCTGTCTGCACGCCTGACCTCGTCGACGAACTGCTGCATCCGGCCGCCGTCCTTGCGGCCCGGCGCGCTCTCGATCCCGCTGGAGACGTCGACCGCGTACGGCCGCGCGACCCGGATCGCCTGGCCGACGACGTCCGCGGCCAGCCCGCCGGCGAGGAACACCGGCTTGCCCAGCGGCGGGATCGTGGTCCAGTCGAACCGCTCGCCGCTGCCGCCGGCGTGACCGGGCGCATGGCCGTCGAGCAGGAAAGCACTGGCCGAAGGGTAGCGTTTCCGCGCGCGCGCCGCACCGGCCGCGCCCGCGCCCATCGCCAGCGTCTTGATGAAGGGCAGCCCGAAACCGCGACAGAACGCGTCGTCCTCGGCCCCGTGGAACTGCAGCAGCGTCGGCCGCAGCGCGCGCACCGCGGCCGTGACTTCGCTGCCCGGGTTGTCCATGAACAGCGCGACCACATCCACCAGCGGCGGCACCGCCTGCCGCAGGCCCTCCGCCTGTTCGGGCGCGATCCGCCGCGGGCTGTCGGGCGCGAACACGAAACCGAGCGCGTCGACGCCCATTTCCACCGCCAGCCGCACGTCGCCGGGACGGGTCATCCCGCAGAACTTGATCCGGGTACGCATCCGCCGATTGTAGGGGCCGCGCGTGTGCCTGCCGTGCAGGCCGCGCGGCGCGTCAGAGCGTGACGGCGGCGGGCAGGCCGCAGGCGGCCGGGTAGCGCGGGCCGAGGAACACGAGGCCGGCCGACGGCGCCGTCGGGCCGGCGACGCGGCGATCGCGCCCTGCGAGCAGCTGGCCGGGCCAAGCCTCCGGCTGCTCGCCGCGCCCGACCGGCAGCAGGCTGCCGACGATGTTGCGCACCATGTGGTGCAGGAACGCGTTCGCCTGCACTTCGACCACCACGTGCTCGCCGTCGCGGCGCACGTCGATCGCGTGCACGTCGCGCACCGCGTGCCGGGCCTGGCACTGCACCGCGCGGAAGGCCCCGAAATCGTGCTCGCCCACCAGCGGCTGCGCCGCCCGGTGCATCGCCGCCGCATCGAGCGGCCGCCGCTCCCACGTCAGGTGGTCGCGCAACAGCGCCGGGCGCACGTCGCGGTTCAGGATCGTGTAGCGGTAGCGACGCGCCCGCGCGCTGTAGCGGGCGTGGAAATCCCCGGCGACGACCTGCGCCCAGAGGACCGCGACGGACTTCGGCAGGCGGGTGTTGGCGCCCTGTCGCAGCGCGTACGGCGTGCGCGCCGCGGCGGTGTCGAAATGCACGACCTGGCAGGCGCCATGGACGCCGGCGTCCGTGCGGCCGGCGCAGACGACCTCGAGCGGGTGGTCGACGACGAACGACAGCGCCTGCTCCACCGCCGCCTGCACCGACGGCCCGTGCGACAGCCGCTGCCAGCCCTGGAAGCCGCTGCCGTCGTATTCGATGCCGAGGGCGTAGCGCATCGGTCCGGCGGAAAGCGTCAGCCGATCTCCTTCAGGAGCTGCGAGGCTTCGGCGCGGCCGCGCGGACCGCCCTCGGCCAGCACTTCCTCCAGCATCCCGCGGGCGCCGTCGACGTCGCCGATGTCGAGGTACGCGCGGGCCAGTTCGATCTTCGTCGCGCTGCCGTCCTCCTCGGCGCCGGCCTCGGCGGCGGGATCGAGGTCGAGGTCGACGGCGGACGTGTCGGGGTCGGGCAGCCGCTCCGCGGTCAGGTCGGCATCGAGCGCCTGCAGCTCGGCCGCGAGCAGCGCATCGCCGTGGTCGCCGTCATCGGCCGGCGGCACCGGGACGGCGGCCACGGCCGGCGCGGGCGGCTCGTCGCGCAGGAACGACGGTTCCGGCGCGTAGGCCGGTTCGGGCGTCGGTGTCGGCGGGTCGGCCGGCACGATCGGCGGCTGCGACTCGGCGGCGGCCACGGGCTCGGCCGTGGTCGGCGTCGCGGCGGCGGTTTTCGGCGGCATCGCCGGCATCACGCCGCTGTCGCTGAAGCGCGGTGCGTTCCAGCCGGCTTGGCTGAACAGCAGATTGCCCGGCGACATCGCCACGCCCATCACCACCGCCTCGCGCCAGCGCGGGTCGAGCGTGCTGCGCACGTGCGTGCGCATCGCCTGCGCCGCCGATTCGTACGCGGCGACATCGCCGCGCGCGTAATGGTGGCGGAGCAGGCTGATATGCGCCTCCAGGTCGTCCGGACGCGCCTCCACGGCGTCGCGCAGCGCGCGCCCGGCCGCGTCGGACGGGCCCCCGGTGGCGGCCGCGGGGGCCACGGCGTCGGCCGGCGCATCCTCCGGTGCCACCGCCGGCGCACGACCGCCCGGCAGGCTCGCCTTCACCGCTTCGTCGTCGGAGATGCGGCGGGTCACCACCGGCATCGGCTCGGCGCCACGGCGGCCGCGCAGCGCGAACACCAGCCCGCCGAGCAGAAGCACGGCGCCGCCGCCGAGCACGTACGGATTCCAGTACCACGGCGGCGTCGCGTCGGCCGGCGGCTCGCCGGCCGCGGTCGTGGCCGCCGCCGTGGGTGCGTCCGCCGCGGCGGCGGGTGCGGCGTCCGGGGCGTCGCCGGCCGCGGCCTGCTGCTTCGCCAGCCGGTCCTGCAGCGCCTTCATGCGACTGTCCTGAAGCTGCAGCAGGCGCTGGCTGTCGGCCTGCTGCTTCTCGAGCTCGTCGATCTGCGAACGCAGCTCGGTGATCTCGGATTCCTTCGCCGCCAGGTCTTCGCGTGCCTGCGACAGCTCCGCCCGCAGCTCGCTGCCGCCGCCGGATTCGCTGGCGCCGGACTGGGCCCCGCGCGCGGCCAGCTCGCTGCCGCTCGGCGGCACGATCTCGAGCCGCGCGCCCGGCGCCGCCGTGTCGGTCGACGCGGTCGCGGCGGTCGGGCGGCGTGCCGGCGTCGCGGCCGGCGCGGGTTCGTCGGCCACGGTTTCCACCGGCTGCGGCACCGGCGCACGGCGCGAATTCCATGCGGTCGCCTGCTCGCGCACGATCAGTGCCGCCTCGGCGTCGCCGAGCGTCACGATCTCGTCGCGCGAAGGAATGCGCAGCACCGCGCCCTGCTTGAGCAGGTTGATGTTGTCGTCGATGAAGGCCTCGGGATTCGCCCGCTGCAGGGCCACCATCATCTGATTGACGGTGACCGCGTTCTCGAGCCGCGCGCGGTCGGCGATGCTCCAGAGCGTCTGGCCTTCGGCGACCGGTCCCAGCGTCGGCTGGGGCGCCGCGACCGCAGGCGCGGGCGCCGGCATCGGCTCGGGCGGCGACGGCGCGGGCACCGGTTCGGGCTGGGG
>CBIHMN010000073.1:0-8484 GCA_966211005.1 uncultured Arenimonas sp. | reverse complement strand
CGGGGATGATCACGCACGCGCAGCTCGAGGCGGTGATCGGACGCGTCGACGTCGGACTGATGCGGCCGAAGCGGTTGGCCGACGACGTCACCGGGGGTCAGGACACGGTGGGGCTGCGCTGCCCGGCGCATCCGCTCGCGCTGCAGGTACTGCGCGCGTTCGGCGGCGGGCTGGCGGCGCCGTCGGCCAACCGCTTCGGCCGCATCAGTCCGACGTCGGCGGCGCATGTGCGCGACGAATTCGGCGACGCGGTGCCGATAGTGCTCGACGGTGGCGACAGCGATGTCGGCATCGAGAGCACGATCGTCGACCTGTCCGGTGCGTCCCCGCGCGTCCTGCGGCCGGGGATGATCACGCACGCGCAGCTCGAGGCGGTGATCGGACGCGTCGACGTCGGCCCCGGCGCCGACAGCCCGCGCGCGTCAGGTACGCTCGAAGCGCATTACGCGCCGCGCACGCCGCTTCTGATGCTGCCGCGCGCAGCGCTCGAGAACGAGGCGCGACAGCAGGCGGCGTTCGGCAAGCGGGTGCAGGTGCTGGCACTCGAGCGGCTGCCGGCGGACACCGCCGGGCTCGCGCTGCCGGCGGATGCGGTGGCATTCGCGCACGGGCTGTATGCGGCGCTGCGGTCGCTCGACGGGCGCGGGGCGAACCTGCTGCTGGTGGAGCGCCCGCCGGATGGCGAAGCGTGGGCGGCGGTGCGGGACCGGTTGCGGCGGTCGGCCGCCGGCGCCGGCACGATCGACGACGACGCCCTGTAGGAGCGGCTTCAGCCGCGAAGGCATTGAAGGCCTGCAGGAAAAGAAAGAGCCCCGGTTTCCCGGGGCTCCATCCGTGAGGGGTTGGAATCGCGGCGGAAGCCGCTCCCGCGCCGTTATTTCGCGGCCATCAGGGCCAGCGTGGTGTCGAGCATGCGGTTGGAGAAGCCCCACTCGTTGTCGTACCACGAGCAGACCTTCACCAGCGTGCCGCCCATCACCTGCGTCAGCGTGCTGTCGTAGATCGAGCTGCGCGGGTCGTGGTTGAAATCGGTCGACACCAGCGGCTGGTCGTTGAAACCGAGCACGCCCTTCAGCTCGCCTTCGCTCGCGGCCTTCACCACGGCGTCGATTTCTTCCTTCGTGGTCTCGCGCTTCGCGACGAACGACAGGTCGACGACCGAGACGTTGATCGTCGGCACGCGCATCGAGAAACCGGTGAGCTTGCCGTTGAGTTCCGGCAGCACCAGGCCGACCGCGGCGGCGGCGCCGGTCTTGGTCGGGATCTGCGACATCGTCGCCGAGCGGGCCCGGCGCAGGTCGCTGTGGTAGACGTCCGTCAGCACCTGGTCGTTGGTGTAGGCGTGGATCGTCGTCATCAGGCCGTGCACGATGCCGATCTCGCCATGCAGCACCTTCGCCAGCGGCGCGAGGCAGTTGGTGGTGCACGACGCGTTGGAGATCACCGTGTCCGACGCCTTCAGCGTGCCGTGGTTGACGCCGTAGACGATCGTGTTGTCGACGTCGCTGCCACCCGGGGCCGAGATGATCACCTTCTTCGCGCCGGCGGCCAGGTGCGCGCCGGCCTTCGCCTTCGACGTGAACAGCCCGGTGCATTCGTAGACCACGTCGACGCCGAGCTCGGCCCACGGCAGCCTGGACGGGTCGCGTTCCGCGCACACGCGGATGCGGTCGCCGTTCACCACCATGTGGTCGCCGTCGACCTTCACGTCGGCGTTGAACTTGCCGTGCGCGGTGTCGAAACGGGTCAGGTGCGCGTTGGTCGCGGCGTCGCCGAGGTCGTTGATCGCGACGATGCGGATCTCGTTCGTGCGGCCGGCTTCGTACAGCGCGCGCAGGATGTTGCGACCGATGCGGCCGTAGCCGTTGATGGCGACCTTGATGGTCATGGTTTCTCCTGGACCGGCGACGGCCGGACGTGGGGTGGGCGGGAAGCCCCGCATTTTAGCCGCCCCGGCGGGTTCGCGCATTCCTCCGGGCCGTACCGCGGTTCAGTGCCCCTCGGGTAAAGTCGATGCCCATGAAGAACGCGATGCTCGCGCTGTGCCTGCTGGCTTTCACCGCGGACGCTTCGGCGTGGAGCCGCGAAGGCCACGAACTGGTCGGAGAACTGGCCCAGCGCCGGCTCTCTCCCGCGGCGCAGGCCGAAGTCGCGCGGCTGCTGGCCGCCGAACCGGACCCGACGCTCGCCGGCGTCGCCGCGTGGGCCGACGAGATCCGCGCCGAATCGCGCTCCGCCGGGCATCCTCTCGGCAAGCGAAGCGAACACTGGCATTACGTGAATTTCCCCCGCGGCGCCGACTGCGACCTGCAGGCCGCGCGCGATTGCCCGGACGGGGACTGCATCGTCGGTGCGATCGACGCCCAGCGGGCGATCCTGGCCGACCGCGGCCGCAGCGATGCCGAGCGCGCGCAGGCGCTGAAGTTCCTCGTGCATTTCGTCGGCGACGTGCACCAGCCGATGCATGCCGGCTTCCGCCACGACCGCGGCGGCAACAACTACCAGATCCAGTACCGCGGCCGCGGCGCGCGCGACGGCAGCGAGGGCACCAACCTGCACCGGATCTGGGATTACTGGATGCTCGCGAGCGCCGGGCTGGACCGGTCGGCCTACGCCGACCGGCTTCAGACGCGTTCGGCGGTGGCCGTCGAGCCGGCTCTCGCGGACCCCGACGTGGCGCGGGGCTGGGCCATCGAATCGTGCCGCCTCATCGCCGACACGCCGCTCTACCCGCGCGGCCACGTCCTGCGCGACGACTATCTCGACCGGCACCGGCCGCTGGCGGAACGCCGCATCCTGCAGGCGGCGTTCCGGCTGTCGGCGCTGGTCGAGGCGGCGGTGGTTCCGCCGCGCTGACCGTCACTCGACGGGATCGGGCTCGAAGCGCACCGGCACGCGCACCGTGCCCTGCACGGCGACGCCGTTCTTCGTCGCCGGCTCGAGCGTCCACTTCCGGGCGGCGGCCAGCGTGTTCTGCGCGATCGACGAATCGGCGGCGATCGTGCTGCCGTCCGCGAGCACCTGGGCGTCGACGACCTTGCCGTCGGTACCCACCACGAGCTCGAGCATGACGACGCCGCCCTCGCCTGCCTCGTTCGCGGCAGCCGGATAGGCCGGCACCTCGCCGCGGATGCCGACCGCGGCCATGCCGGGCGCCGGCGGGCCGAGGCGGACCGCGACTTCGACGGCGATGCCGTGGAACGCGCCTTCGGCATCATCCTGCCCGACGCCGATCGCCGCGGTGTCGCGCAGGATCATCCTCGGTTCCGCGACCACCTCGCCATCGCGAACGAGCTTCGCCGCGAGGTCGAAAGTCCCGTCGGCGAGCGGCGTCACGGTCCACGTGCTTTCCCATGGTTCGCCCGCATGTTCGAAATCCTCGCGACCGGCTTCGCCCGGTGCGAGGACGAGCGTGGCGACCCGGGCGTAGCCCTCGTCGTCGTCGACCTTGAAGGCCACGTCGAGGGCGATCTTTCCGGGCGGGATCTTCGCGACCGGGGCGGGCTGCGTGGCCCATGCGGTGGCGGCGGTCGCCAGCGCGAGGAGGGTGCCGAGGGCCAGGCCGGCGAGATGGCGGCGGGTGGAGGGTTGCGTGCGGACGATCATCGCGAAGCGCTCCTTCAGGGGGTGGGTTCCGTACCAGTGGCAGCCGAACGGCAACGGGTCGCCGGCCAGCTTCGACTTCAGCAGCGCTTCGCCGTAGGCGCGGCGCTGGTCGGGGTGGCGACGCAGTACCGCCGCGTCGCAGGCGAATTCCTGGTCGCTGCGGAAACGCGAGGCGGCCAGGTGCAGCAGCGGGTTGAACCAGAACACGGCGCGCAGCAGCGCCGACAACGCGCAGACCGGCACGTCGCCGCGCCGCAGGTGCACGCGTTCGTGCGCGAGCACGAGGTCGCGTTCCGGCGCGGTGTAGCGCTGTTCGAAATCGCCCGGCAGGACGATGCGGGGGCGCAGGCCGATCACCGCCGGCAGGCCGCGGGTGGCGACGCTGCGCAGATGGCCGTCGGGCGTGCGCTGAAGGGGGCCGAGCCCGGCGACGAAGCGGCCCTGACGCCACGCCATCGCCAGCAGCATGGTCATGACGCCGACCACCCACGCGGCGGCGAGCCCGTCGATCGAACGATCCGCGACGGCCGAGACCGCTTCCGCGCGTGGCAGGTTCGCGGTGAAGGCGATCGCATCGCCCAGCGGCGGCACGACCGGCTCCGCCGCCGCCGGCAGCAGGACCGCGACGAGCGCGGCCGGCACCAGCCACCACAGCGCATAGGCCGCGCCCGCGCCGAAGCCGCGGCGGACCGGCCCACGCAGCAGCAACACCAGCAGCACCGCGGCGCTCGTCGCGAGCGTGGTCTCGTACAGCAGGGCGGCGAGTTCACTGGCCATCGTCGATCTCCCGGAGCAGGCGCCGAAGCGCGGCGATGTCGTCCTTCGAAAGCCCGCCGGCCTCGCTGAAATGCGCGACCAGCGGCGCGACGCGGCCGTCGAACAGCCGGTCGACGAGGCTGCGGCTCTGCTGGCCGAGCCAGTCCTCGCGCCGCAGCACCGGCGAATACAGGAAGCGCCGGCCGTCGCGATCGGCGCGGATCGCGCCCTTCTTCAGCAGCCGGTTGAGCAGCGTCTTCACCGTCGGCTCCTGCCAGCCCTGCCCGGCCGCGACCGCGGCCACGACCTCGTCGGCCCCGAGCGGTTGCCGCTCCCAGAGCGCCTGCATCACCACCGATTCCGCGTCACTGATCTGCATTTCGATTACACCCGTAAACATGTCGCGAGATTACACCCGTAATCGCCGATGTCAAGGGCCGCCGCGGCATCGGCGATACTCCGGCGAGGTCCGCAGGGAAAACCGCAATGCCCGACCGGCTGCACACGCTGGAAGCCGCCGTCGACCGCGTCGTCGCGCACGCCGGGGCGCGACTGGTGCTCGCGGCGCCGCTGGGCCTCGGCAAACCGCATCGGCTGCTCAACGCGATCACCCGCCGTGTCGCCGCCGACCCTGGGCGCTCGCTGCTGCTGCTGACGGCGCTGTCACTGACGCCACCCGACCCCGGCCGCGGCCTCCAGCGCCGATTCCTCGCCCCGTTCGTGCGCCGGCAGTTCGGCGACGACTTCCCGGTGCTGGATTACGCGCGCCAGCTGCGCGAGGGCACGTTGCCGCCGAACATCCGGGTCGAGGAGTTCTATTTCCAGTCGGGCGCGATGCTGCACTCGGCGGCGGCGCAGGCCGACTACGTGAGCCTGAACTACACGCACGTGGCGCGGGCGGTCGCCGCGCGCGGCGCGAACGCGCTGGTGCAGAAAGTCGCGCGCGAGCCGGGCGGCACACGACTGAGCCTGTCGTGCAATCCCGACCTGACGTTCGATCTCCTCGATGCCGTCGCGGATGCCGGGGGCACGCGGCCGCTGCTGGTCGCCGAAGTCGATCCGCAGCTGCCATGGCTCGACGGGCCGTGCGCGGTCGACGAGGATTTCTTCGACGTGGTGCTCGACCTGCCGGACGATGCGCCGCCCCTGTTCGCGGTACCGCGCGAGCCGGTCGGCGACGTCGACCACGCGATCGGGCTCTACGCCAGTGCGCTGGTGCGTGACGGCGGCACGCTGCAGATCGGCATCGGCTCGCTCGCCGACGCGCTGTGCCATGCGCTCGTGCTGCGACATACCCGCAATGCCGATTACGTGGCCGCGCTCGAAGCGCTCGCGCCCGGCTACGCGGCCTCGGCGGTGGTGCGCGACGCCGGCGGGACGGCACCGTTCCGCCTCGGACTCTACGGCGCCAGCGAGATGGTGAACGACGGGTTCCGGGTGCTCGCGGACGCCGGCATCCTGTCGCGCCGCGTGATCGACGACGCGGAGGTGATGGCGCGGTTGAACCGGGGCACCGCCGACGACAGCGATCGCGCCCGGCTCGAGGCCGAGGGCCGATGGCTCGACGGGGCGTTCTACCTCGGCTCGCACGAGCTCTACCGCTGGCTGCGCGCGCTGCCGCCGGCGCGGGCGCGCGGCATCGGCATGACGCGCGTCTCGCACGTCAACGAGCTGTACGGCGGCAACGAGCGCCTCGAACGCGAGCAGCGGCGCGACGCGCGCTTCTTCAACACCTGCATGATGATGACCGCGCTGGGTGCGGCGGTGTCGGACGCGCTGGAGGACGGGCGCGTGGTCTCCGGTGTCGGCGGCCAGTACAACTTCGTCGCGATGGCCCATGCGCTGCACGACGCCCGGTCGGTGCTGATGCTGCGCGCGACGCGTGGCGCCGGCGCTTCCAACATCGTCTGGAACTACGGTCACGTGACGATCCCGCGGCATCTGCGCGATCTGGTGATCACCGAGTACGGCGTCGCCGACCTGCGCGGCGCGAGCGACGGCGACTGCGTGCGTCGCCTGCTCGCGATCACCGATGCCGGGCACCGGCCGGCGCTCGCGGCGAAGGCACGGGCGGCGCTGAAACTCGCGCCGGGGGCGGCGCTCCCGGACGCGGCGGGCAATACCCGCGCGGCGCTCGCGGCGCGACTCGCGCCGCTGCGGCGGACGGGCGTGCTGCCGGATTATCCGATGGGCAGCGACTTCACTGCGGTCGAGCAGCGGCTGGTGAAGGCGCTTGCGTGGCTGAAGGCGAACAGCGCGTCGCGCGGTGCGCGGGTGCGCACGCTGCTGGCATCGCTCTCGACCCCGGCGCATCGCGACGACGAGGCCATCGCGCGGATGGACCTCGTGGCACCGGGCTCGATCGGCGAGCGCATCGAGGCCCGCCTCCTGCGGCTCGCGCTGGCGCGCACGGCGTGACACCTTGAACGGGGACCCTGCGATGAAGCCTCCGGAGATCGAGTCGTTCCATCACGCCGCGACCGGCACGTGGACGCATGTCGTCTCCGACCCCGCCACCGGCGCGGCGGCGGTGGTCGACCCGGTGCTCGACTACGACGCGGCCGCTGGCCGCACCGCCACGACGGCGGTGGACGCGCTGGTCGAACGCGTGCGCGCGCGCGGCCTGCGGATCGAATGGATCCTCGAGACGCACGCGCACGCCGACCACCTGAGCGCCGCGCCCGCGGTGCAGGCGGCGCTCGGCGGCCGCATCGCCATCGGCGCCGGCATCGCCGGCGTGCAGGCGCGTTTCAAGCCGCTGTACGGCATGGAGCCGACGTTCGCGACGGACGGATCGCAGTTCGACCGGCTGTTCGTGGACGGCGACACGTTCGCGATCGGCACGTTGCCCGTGACGGTGATCGGCTGCCCGGGCCACACCGACGACAGCATCGCCTACCTCGTCGGCGACGCGCTGTTCACCGGCGACTCGCTCTTCCTGCCCGATGCCGGCTCGGCCCGCTGCGACTTTCCCGGCGGCGATGCGGCGACGCTCTATCGCTCGATCCGGCGCCTGTTCGAGCTGCCGGACGACACGCGGGTGTTCGTCTGCCACGACTACGGGCCGGGTGGCCGACCCGTGGCGTGCGAAACGACTCTCGGCGCGCAGCGCCGCGAGAACATCCATGTCCGCGACGGCGTCGGGATGGCGGAATTCGTCGCGATGCGGACGGCGCGCGACGCGACGCTGGCGCTGCCGGCACTGATCCACCCCGCGCTGCAGGTCAATCTGCGCGCGGGCCGCCTGCCACCGGCGGGGCCGGACGGCATCCGCCACCTGCGGATACCGCTCGATCACGACGGGGACTGACCCCGCGTCGCGAGGCGCTCAGCGCGCCAGGACGCGTCTGGCAGCGTCGACCACGGCGTCGGCGGTGATGCCGAAATGCGCGTACAGCTGATCGGCGGGTGCCGACGCGCCGAACGTGTCGATGCCGACGACCGCGCCGTCGAGCCCGACGTACTGGCGCCAGAAGCCGGTGACGCCCGCTTCGACCGCGACGCGCGCGCGGCACCACGACGGCAGCACCCCTTCGCGCCATTCCAGCGGCTGGCGGTCGAACACGTCGGTGCTGGGCAGCGACACCACACGCGCGCGGATGCCGTCGGCGGCGAGGCGGCGCATCGCTTCCATCGCCAGTTCCACTTCCGAGCCGGTGCCGAGCAGGATCACGTCGAACGTCGCCTCGCCCGGGTCGGACAGCACGTAGCCGCCGCGGGCGATGTCGCCGAGCTGTTCCGGCGTGCGCGGCTGGTGCGCGAGGTTCTGGCGGCTGAAGACGAGGCAGCTCGGTCCGTCGCGGCGTTCGATCGCCGCCTGCCACGCGACCGCGGATTCGACCGCGTCGCATGGACGCCAGACATCGTTGTTCGGGATGTGACGCAGCGACGCGAGGTGCTCCACCGGCTGGTGCGTCGGGCCGTCCTCGCCGAGGCCGATCGAATCGTGCGTGAACACGTGGATCGCGCGCGTCGGGATCAGTGCCGACATCCGCAGGGCGTTGCGCGAATAGTCGGAGAACACGAGGAAGGTCGCGTCGTACGGCACGAAGCCGCCATGCAGTGCGAGGCCGTTGCTGATCGCCGCCATGCCGAATTCGCGCACGCCGTAATAGACGTAGT
>CBIHMN010000072.1:0-8564 GCA_966211005.1 uncultured Arenimonas sp. | reverse complement strand
ATCGTCGAGGGCGCGGGTCAGCGCCAGAAAAGTTTCCTCCAGCGTCAGCGCGCGGACCTCGAGCCCGGCGAGCGTGTCGTCGGCGGCGAGCCAGCGGCGCAGCAGGGCTTCCGGATCCGCGCTGGCGACCTCGGCGATCCCGTCGGCGACGCGCACCGTCTCGACTTCGGGCCACACGGCGATCACGGCGGCGGGCAGCCGCGTGCGGGCGCGGACGCGCCGGGAGGCGGCGCGCGATTTCAGGGCCACCGGGGTGTCGTGCGCGATCACCCGGCCCCCGGCGAGCAGCACGACGCGGTCGGCGAGCGCGTCGGCTTCCTCCAGGTAGTGGGTCGTCAGCACGATCGCGGTGCCGGCGTCGCGCAGCTCCCGCAGTACCTGCCAGAAGCCGCGGCGGGCCTCGACGTCGAGCCCGGTCGTCGGTTCGTCGACGAACAGCAGCGGTGCCCGGCCGCAGATCGCCAGCGCGAACTGCACCCGCCGCTGCTGTCCGCCCGACAGTTCGCCGTAGCCGCGCTTCGCGAGCCCGGCGATGCCGGCGAGCGCCAGGGTTTCGGCGAGCGGCCGCGGCGCGCCGTAGTACGCGGACTGCAGCCGCACGTGCTCGGCGACGCGCAGCCCATCGGGGAGCGCGGCGGCCTGCAGCATCACGCCGATGCCCTGCCGCGCCTCCGGATCGCGCGGGTCCCGCCCGAACAGCGAAACCTCGCCGCCGTCGGCCGTCAGCAGCCCGGTGAGCAGGCCGAGGGCGGTGGTCTTGCCGGCGCCGTTCGCACCGAGCACGGCGAGCACCTCGCCCGGGTGGATGTCGAGATCGATGCCGTCGAGCGCGACGACGTCGCCGAAGCGCTTGCGCGCGCCGCGCAGCGAAGCGAGCGGAACTGGGGAAAGGGGCATGGACGGTCTCCGGCGGGGGTGGTGGCCAGCGTCGGCTTCCGGCGGCGCGCGCGGCAGTGCGCGCCGTCATCGACCGGGGTGACAGATGTCAGGCCCGCCCGGGCGGGGTTACGCCGCCCCCGCCCGCGGTGCTACCATCCGCGCCAAGTAATTGATTCCAAAGGCCAACACGCGCATGAACGTCATCGACATCCTGAAGCCGCTCCGCGGCCACGCCGGCAAGATCCGCACCGCGGGCCTCGACGACGCCACGCTGCTGCGTCTCGCCGCGCAGTTCCCGGAACTCGAGTCGGCCGCGCGCGCCGCGGCGAGCCAGTACGCGCAGGTGCGCGAAGGCTTCGCCGAACTGCTCGATCTCGACGAACAGGCGCAGATCGACGCGGTCCAGGCCGGCTTCGTCAACTTCTATCCCGACGACGCGGTGAACCCGTATGTCGCGCTGGCCGCATGCGGCCCGTGGGTCGTCACGCTGAAGGGCGCGGTGATCCACGATTCGGGCGGTTACGGGATGCTCGGCTTCGGCCACACGCCGCAGGCGATCCTCGACACGATGGCGAAGCCGCAGGTGCTCGCGAACGTGATGACGCCGGCGCTGGCGCAGCTGCGCTTCGTGCGCGCGATCCGCGCCGAGATCGGCCACACCGGCGGCGGCTGCCCGTATTCGCACTTCATGGCGCTCAACTCGGGCTCCGAATCGGTGTCGCTGGCGTCGCGCATCGCCGACGTCAACGCGAAGCTGCAGACCGAGCCGGGCGCGCGCCATGCCGGGCGCGTGGTGAAGCGCCTCGCGGTGAAGGGCGCGTTCCACGGGCGCACCGAGCGGCCGGCGATCTATTCCGATTCCAGCCGCAAGACCTACGTGCAGCATCTCGCCAGCTATCGCGGCGAGGACAGCCTGATCACGGTCGAGCCGTACTCGGTCGAGCAGCTGCAGGCGGCGTTCGCCGAGGCCGACGCGAAGGGCTGGTTCATCGAGGCGGTGTTCCTGGAGCCGGTGATGGGCGAAGGCGATCCCGGCCGGGCGCTGCCGCGCGCGTTCTACGACGCCGCCCGCGAACTGACCTCGGCGCATGGCGCGCTGCTGCTGGTCGATTCGATCCAGGCCGGCCTGCGCGCGCACGGCGTGCTGTCGGTCGTCGACTATCCGGGCTTCGAAGGGGCGCGAGCGCCCGACATGGAGACCTACTCGAAGGCGCTCAACGGCGGCCAGTTCCCGCTGAGCATCCTCGCGGTGACGGAACACGCCGCCGGCCTGTACCGCAAGGGCGTGTACGGCAACACCATGACCGCCAACCCGCGCGCGCTCGACATCGCCGCGACCGTGCTCGGCCTGCTGACGCCGGCGCTGCGCGCGAACATCCGCGAGCGCGGCCGGGAATTCATCGACAAGCTGGAGAAGCTGCGCGCCGAACTCGGCGGACTGATCACCGGCGTGCAGGGCACCGGCCTGCTGTTCTCGTGCGAACTCGACCCGGCCTTCAAGTGCTACGGCGCGAATTCCACCGAGGAATTCATGCGCGAGCACGGCATCGGCGTGATCCACGGCGGCACCAACTCGCTGCGCTTCACCCCGCACTTCGCGGTCACCGGCACCGAGGTCGACCTGATCATCGACCACATCCGCCGCGCGCTGCGCGAAGGACCGCGCAAGGCGCAGGCCGAAGCCGCCTGACGACGGCTGACCGCGTCCTGCAGGAGCCGCTTCAGCGCGACCGGAACGCAAGCGTCCGGATCGCCGCTGAAGCCGCTCCTACAAGCCCGCGGCGCGCTGCCAGAGCAGCCGCGTCAGCGGCGGCAGTCTTCCCGCCAGGCCGAGCACCGGGCCGCGCAGCAGCGTCGGCAGCAGCGCGTCGTTGCTGAACGCGCGGTCGATCGTTTCGAAGGCGTGCGCGGCCACCGCTGCTTCGCTGCGCCGCGTGCGTTCCCAGCGTGCGAGGCGATGCGGCGCGCCGGGATCGTGCCCGCGTTCGGCCGCGCGCCGCCACATCGCGCGCAGCGCGGCGACGTCGCGCAGCCCGAGGTTCACGCCCTGCCCGGCCAGCGGATGCACGACGTGCGCGGCGTCGCCGGCCAGCGCCAGCCGACCGCTCGCCAGCCGCCGCGCGAGCACCCGGCGCAACGGGAACAAGGCGCGCGCCGAGACCGACACCACCTCGCCGAGCCGCGCATCGAACGCGCGCGTCAGTTCGCGCAGGAACGTCGCGTCGTCCACCGCCAGCCGCCGTGCCGCCTCGGCCTCGGGCAGCGTCCAGACGATCGAACTGCGGCCGTCGGCGCATGGCAGGAACGCGAGCGGCCCGCCCGGCAGGAAGCGCTGCCACGCGGTGGATTCGTGGGCACGCTCCGTGCCGACGTAGGCGACGATCGCGCGCTGCCGGTAATCGTGCTCGTCGGCTTCGATGCCCGCCAGCGCGCGCAGCGGCGAAGCCGCGCCGTCGGCGCCGACGACGAGGCGCGCGTGCAGCCGCCGGCCGTCGTCGAGTTCGATGCTGGCGCTGTCGTCGCCGGATTCGAACGCGGTGACGGTCGCCGGGCACAGTCGCTGCAGGCCGGTCTCGCGCACGCAGGCTGCGCGCAGCCGGTCGACGAGCAGCCCGTGCTCGACGATATGGCCCAGCTCCGGTCGGCCCAGCGCGTCGGCGTCGAACACCAGTTCGCCACCGCCGGCCGCGTCCCACACGCGCATCCGCCGGTAGGGCTGCGCGCGGGCGGCGCGCACCGGCGCCCACGCGCCGAGATCGTCCAGCAGCGCCGACGCGTCGGGCGCGAACGCGTACACACGCAGGTCCGGCACGTCCTCGCGCCACGCCGGCGGTTCGCGCGCCTCGACCAGCGCGACACGCAGCCCGTCGCGCACCGCGGCGAGCGCGGCGGTCGCACCGACCACGCCGGCGCCGACCACGACGACGTCGAACGGATCGCGCCGGCTCACCGGGCGCCCCGCGCGAGTTCCGGCACCTGCCCGCGATAGCCCATCGCACCCGCCACCAGCGGCGCCGACAGGCCGGGCACATGGCCGAGCGCCAGCAGTCCGAGCGAGCGCAGCACGTGCATCGGGAACGACGGGTTCGCCGTCGCGCGCGCGAGCCCGTCGCTGAACGCCAGGGTGCGCTCGCGGTCCTCGCGGCGCGCGTCGGCATAGGCCTGCAGGCGCGCCGGATCGCCGGGATCGCCGTCGGCACGCAAACCCTCGGCCAGCGTCAGGGCGTCGCGCAGCCCGAGGTTGAAGCCCTGCGCCCCGACCGGATGGATCGTCTGCGCGGCATTGCCCATCACCACCAGCCGCGGCGCGACGATCCGCGACGCGACCGCGCGGACGGCGGGGTGGGCACTGCGCGCGCCGACCCGGCGCACGCGCCCGGCCCGCCAGCCGAAGCGATGCTGGAAGTACGCCGCGTACGCGGCATCGTCGAGCGCCAGCACGCGCGCCGCGTCGGCCGCGGCGACGCCGCAGATCGCGCCGTAGTGACCGCCGGCCATCGGCAGCAGCGCCACCGGCCCGGTGTCGGTGAAGCGCTCGTAGGCGGTGCCGTCGGGCGCGCGCTCGGTGGCGAGGCTGCAGACGACGATGACCTGCCCGTAGTCGTGCGTCGTGGTGTCGATGCCGTGCATCGCGCGCGCCAGCGAATCGCGCCCGTCGGCGGCGACCAGCAGCCGCGTGCGCAGCCAGGTCGATTCGCCGTCGCGTTCGATGCGCACGCGCGGCCCGTCGGCATCCGGCCGTACCTCGACGACCCGCGCGGGGCGATGGCGCACCAGCGCGCGGAAATCGCCGAGGCGGGATTCGAGCGCCGCGCCCAGTTCGCGTGCGAGCACGACGCCGCCGAACGCCGGCTGGCCGACGTCCTCCGCCGCCAGCCGCACGCTGCCGAAATCGCCGGCACGGCTGACATGGATCCGCCGGATCGGCGCCGGTGGCGTTTCCAGCCGCGACAGCACGTCGAGCGCCGCGAGCGCATCGAGGCTCGCGCGCGCCAGCGCCAGCTTGCGTTCGTCGAAGCCGGGGGCACCGGCCTGCGGCGTGCTCGCTTCGACCTGGCCGACGCGCCACGCGCCGCCGTCGAGCGCGCAGGCGAGCGCGCTGCCGACGAGGCCGCCGCCGAGCACCAGCACGTCGTGATCGAAGCCGTCGTCGTGAAGAGCCATGCGCGGATGATAGCGCCGCGCGGCACCCGCACTTCCGCTAAAATGCCGGCCTGCCCCACGGACCCGAGCCGATGACCCCGACCCCGAACCTGCGCCTGCCGATCTTCGCCGCGATCCTCGCCGTGCTGGCGGCGACGCGCCTGAACCATTTCGGCGCCATCCCCGACGCGTCGTGGGCGATGTTCTTCGTGGCCGGCTTCTACCTGCGCGATTCGGTGCGCTGGGCGTTCCCGGCGCTGATGGCCGTGTCGGTCGCGATCGACTGGGCGGTGATCGCCGCGTCGGGCGCGAGCTTCGCCGGGCACTACTGCGTGTCGCCGGGTTACGCGCTGCTGCTGCCGGCGTACTTCAGCCTGTGGGCGGCCGGCGCGCTCGTCGCGCGCCACGGGATGCGCCGTCCGGGCGCGAACACGCTCGCGATGCTCGTCGTGGCGGTGTTCGCCGGTACCGCCGTGTGCCACCTGTTCGCGCAGGGCGGCTTCTACTGGCTGAGCGACGTCGTCGCGACGCCGACGATCGCCGGCTGGGCGTCGAACTACGCCGACTGGTTCCTCCCGTACCTGCGCACGACCGGCATCTACGTCGGCCTCGCGGCGGTGCTGCACGTGGCGTTCGCGCAGTTCGCCGGCACCGCGCCGGCCCGCGCGGGCGACGCGCGCTGACGGTGGGCAACCGCCTCTCGAAGATCTACACGCGCACCGGCGACGACGGCAGCACCGGGCTGGGCGACGGTTCGCGCGTCGCCAAGGATTCGGCGCGCGTCACCGCCTACGGCACCGTCGACGAAGCCAATTCGGCGATCGGCGTGGTGCTCGCGTGCGAGGTGCCCGCACCGGTGCGCGAAGTCCTGGTCGCCGTGCAGCACCAGCTGTTCGACCTCGGCGGCGAGCTGTGCATCCCGGGGCACGCGGCGATCTTCGACACCGACATCGCGCGCCTCGAGGCGCATCTCGACGTGTTCAACGCCGACCTGCCCGTGCTGAAGGAATTCATCCTCCCCGGCGGCGGCGCCGCGGCCGCGCACTGCCACCTCGCGCGCACGATCTGCCGGCGCGCCGAGCGCGAGGTCGTCACGCTGTCCCATCACGACGCGGTGCGCCCCGAGGCGATCCGTTACCTGAACCGCCTGTCGGACCTGCTGTTCGTGCTTTCACGCGTGCTCGCCCGCGCCGGTGGTCACGGCGAGACGCTCTGGAACCACGAACGCCGCAAGGGCTGAACGCCCCGGTTCCGTGTTGCCGGCCCCCCACGCGATGGGCCAAGCTATCGCGTCTTTCGCCGGGATGAACACGTGCGCCGTCCAGTCCTTCGCCTGCTTCCGCTCTGCCTGGCCATCGCCTGCTCCGCCCGCGCGCAGGATTCGCTGTCCGACGCCACGTGGGACCTGTGCCCGGCGCCGGAAGGCCTGCCGCTGTTCCAGCCGCTGCCCGAAGGCGACAAGCCGGCGAAGGGCACGCCGCAGCCCACCGACATCGACGCCGAACACCTCGACGTCAGCGAGAAGAACGTCACGGTGCTCACCGGCGACGTCGAACTGCGCCGCGGCGAGCAGTGGCTCGGCACCGACAAGCTGACCTACCGGCACGAGACCGAAACCTTCGTCACCGAAGGCCCCGTGCGTTTCCAGGACCGCACGTTCCGCTTCCTCGCCGCGAAGGCCGAGGGCAACCAGAAGGCCGAGACGATCCGGCTGCAGGACGTGCAGTACCAGTTCAACGAGAACCTCGGCAACGGCCGCGCCGACACCATCACCGTGGTCGACGAGGTCGGCCGGATGGAAGGCGCGACCTATTCCACGTGCCCGCCGGGCCAGCGGCAGTGGGAATTCGCCGCCAGCCGCATCGACGTCGACCAGGAAGAAGGCATGGGCAGTGCGCGCAATGCCACGCTGCGCCTCGGCGGCGTGCCGGTGCTGTGGCTGCCGTACGTGAAGTTCCCGATCGACGACCGCCGCCGCACCGGCCTGCTGGTGCCCAAGATCGGCTACGACAGCGAGGACGGCTTCGAATACGAGCAGCCGATCTACCTGAACCTCGCGCCGAACTACGACGCCACGCTGAAGCCGCGGATCATCGGCAAGCGCGGTTTCATGATGGGCGGCGAGTTCCGCTACCTGTTCGAGGACCACCAGGGCGAGATCGACGCGACGTGGCTGCCCGACGACCGCCTCTACGACGGCGACCGCGGCCTCGCGTCGTGGCGCCACCATTCGTCGTTCGGCCCGCACTGGTACGCGCGCGCCAACCTCAACCACGTCAGCGACGTGCACTACTTCGAGGATTTCGGCGACCGGCTGGCGACCACCTCGGTGTCGATGGTCGGCAGCCAGGCGGGCCTGTACGGCCGCGGCCACGGCTGGACCGCGAGCCTGCAGGCGCAGGACTGGCAGATCGCGACGCCGTTCATGCCGGTCGGCGCCGAGCCGTATTCGGAGCTGCCGGCGATGCGCGCGAGCTGGGTGAAGCCGCTGGCGTCGTGGGTGGAGGTCGGCGGCACGGCCGAGGCGGTGCGCTTCGTGCACGACGACCGCGACGGCCCGGGCGAGATCGACGGCGGCGACCGGGTCGACGTGCGCCCGTTCATCCGCTTCCCGTTCGGCGGCGCCGCGTGGTACGCCACGCCGGAGTTCGCGTGGCGCTACACGGCGTACTCGCTCGACGACAGCCTGGTGCCCGGCGGCGACCGCTCGCCGACGCGCAGCGTGCCGGTGATGAGCCTCGACGCCGGCGCGTTCTTCGAGCGCGATTTCCAGTGGCGCGACGACGACTACGTGCAGACGCTCGAACCGCGGCTGTTCTACCTCAACGTGCCGTACGAGGACCAGGACGACCTGCCGCTGTTCGACACGCACCCGCTGACGTTCGGCTGGCCCGGCCTGTTCCGCACCAACCGCTTCAGCGGCGGCGACCGCCAGGCCGACGCCGACCAGCTGACGGTCGCCCTGACCACGCGCGTGCTCGATGCCGACGACGGCCGCGAGATCTTCAGCGCCGGCCTCGGGCGCATCCACTATTTCGACGCGCCCCGGGTGACGATCCCGGGCGCGCTGCCGCTGTCGGACGACGGGTCGGCGTGGGTCGGCGAGGCGTCGATCGCGCTGTCGCCGCGCTGGAACATCGGCCTCGCGCACCAGTGGGACCCGGACGATTCGCGCACGCAGCTGTCGGCGTTCCGCAGCCAGTGGCGCTTCGCCCGCGGCGGCCTGCTCAACGCCGCCTACCGGTACCGGGCGGACCTGCTGGAGCAGACCGACATCTCGTTCGCCCTGCCGATCAACGAGCGCTGGAGCCTGCTGGGCCGCTGGAACTACTCCCTGTTCGACGACGAGACGCTGGAGGCGATGGGCGGTTTCGAATGGCGCAGCTGCTGCGTCGCGCTGCGCGTCGTGGCCCGTGAATACGTCCGCGAATTCACCGGCGAGAAGAAGTCCGGCATCTATTTCGAGCTCGAGCTGAACGGGGTCGGCGGCCTCGGCCGCGACACGGTCCGCCTGCTCGATGATGCTATCCTCGACTACTCCG
>CBIHMN010000071.1:0-8578 GCA_966211005.1 uncultured Arenimonas sp. | reverse complement strand
CTCGTCGGTCAGCCGTTCGCTGCGGAAATCCTCGGCGCTCAGCACGCCCCAGTACGGGTCGTCGACCGCTACCTTCTGCCAGTCCCTGTCGGTGTCTCGTGCCATGTTCCGCTCTCTCGAATGTTGGGCGCGACCGCTCAGCGAACGCAGCGCGCCACGAAGTAATCCATGATCCGGCGGACGAATTCCGGGCGGACGTGGCGCATGTCCGGCGTCCACACCGCGTCGGGGTCCGACAGGGTCACCATCTCGTACGACGGGAAGTACATCACGTCGTCGTGCGCGTCGGCGAAGTCCTGCGCCACCGCCCGCAGCACGGCTTTCGAGTACGTGTTCGCCTCGACCACGTCGTGGCCCGAAAAGGTGGCGTTGAAGGGGATCGGCGACACCGTGACGATCATCCGGATCGGGCGACGCGTCGCCTCGCGCAGGAAGACCCAGAACGAGTCGAGCGCCGCGAGGTTTTCCGCATAGCCCGTGATCCGCAGTTCGTAGCGGTCCGGATCCGCCTGCATCGCGCCGGCCGGAAACACGTTCAGGTAGCTCCCGAGCTTCCGGTCGTACCACGCCTCCACCAGGCCCAGCGTGATGATCAGCACGTCCGCCTCGAGCACCGCCGCGTGCAGGTCGATGCACTGGCGGCGCTGGCGTTCGAGTTCCGCGCGCGAGTCGGCGCGTCCGTAGGCGGAATAGTCGAACCACTTGCCGGGGGCCGCCTCGACCAGCGCGTCGTCGTCGAACCGGCCGGCGAGTGCCAGCTGGAAATCGCGCATGATCGAAAAGGTGTTGTAGCGATGCAGCGCGTTGTTGGCGACCGGCGAGTGCGGCGTCCAGCTCACGACGCGGGCGCCGACGTCGTCGAGCGCCTTCTCGACGTTCCGGGCGAAGCACGAGCCCGCGGCGAAATACGCTTCACCGCGCGACAGTTCGAACTTGGGCGTCCACTGCAGTTCGAGGAACGGCTGGTAGACGCGCGCGCCGCCCTGGCCCGGCGCCGGCGGCGTGGTCACCGGCTGGCTGTCCGCGCACCACACCGAATGAGGCTGTCCGGCCCGGTAGTTGTGCAGCGCCTGCGTGGCCTCGATCGATTTCATTTCTTCCCGCGTCCCGTCGTGTCCGCGTCCATGGCGTCCCTGAGCGACCCGATCTCGCCGGCGAGCGCTTCGATGCGTTCCCGGAGCGCGTTGATCGCGCCGCCGGCGTTGAGCTGCATGTTGTACATCGACAGCAGCACGGTCTGGTTCAGCTCGCTGACGCTCGGCGCGCTGGCCCCTTCGGTCTTCGTGGCGCGCCGGGCCCTGATCTCCAGCGGCTTGGGCCGGATCCGCGCGTTGATCGCGGCCAGGTCGTCGGCGACGTGGCGGCCGAGCCATGCGACCACCGTGCGGTCGGGTTCGGGCGGCTCGGCATGGCCGGGATTGGTTTCGAGCAGCTGGCTCGCCAGGCGCTTGCCCTGCGCCTCGTTCCGGCTGATCCGGTTGAACCGGAGCATCATCTCGATCTCGCTGCCGACCAGGCTGCGGTTGACGTGGCCGGGACGCCGCGTGGCCTGCACGGTCGCCTCCATGCCGAACGCTTCGCGGAGGAAGGACGCGAAGATGTCGTCGCGCATCGCGTCGTAGTTGAGCAGCTGCACGTGCTCCGCGCCCAGCACCGCGTCCCAGGTGGCGATCGCCTTCGGGAACAGTTTCGCCACACCCGACCGGCGCACCCAGGCGGCGAATTCCATGTCGAGGGCATGGTTGCGCACGTTCTGCACGTACGCCGACCACAGCCAGTCGTGCCACGCGCGCAGGAAGAAGACCGCGCGCACCCGGTAACCGAGTTCCCGCGCGCGGACCACGAAATCGCGCAGGCGGTCGGGCTTCGCGCCCTGGAAGAATTCGGAGGAGACCAGCGCGAACGGCGCCGCGCTGGCCTCGAGCAGTTCGAGCGTGTGGGTCACGATCTCCGGGCGCTGCAGCAGGTTGCACAGGTGCGACCCCAGCTCGGCGCCGTTGCCCGACGTGACTTCGCCCGCCGAGGCGGCGTCCATCGCGCCCATCGGCGGGTAGTAGATGCCCTGCTCCGCGAGCCACGCGACGTTCTGCGCGAACGCCACCTGCAGCGCGGACGTGCCGGTCTTCGCGAACCCGGCATGGATGACGAGCGTCCGCCCGCTGTCCTGCGTCGTGGTGTCCTCGCTCATCGCCCCCCCAGCGCCTGCGCGACGCGTCGGCCGATGGCCTCGTCGCTGTTGTTCGCGCGCAGGTCCTCGCGCCCCTTCGCGGCGCGCGCGGCGATGGCCGGATCGCCGGAGAACGCGGCGCGGATCGCGGCGACGGCATCCTCGTGGCTCGGCTCGGCCCACCATTGCCCCTGCGGGTGCGGGTATTCGCCTTCCTGGACGCGGATCATCGAGAAGCCGACGGGCAGCCCGTTCGTCTCGTCGCAGAAATCGGTGTTGCCGCCATACGCCGTGGCGATGGCGAGCTTGCCGGCGGCCATGCACTCGGCGATGTTCAGGCCGAAGCCCTCCGACCGGTGCAGCGAGATGAAGGCGTCCGTCGCCTGCTGCAGCCCCGTCAGTTCGTCCCGGTCGAGGACGCGGTCGATGACGTGGATGCGCGGGTCGTCGCTGATCCGCTGGAACATCGCGTCGATCTGCTCGCCGCGGTTCAGCCGGCCGTGCATCTTGAGCACGAGGTGCGGCGTGTCCGACTTCGGGTCCGGGAACGCATCCAGGTACGCGGCGACGGCGGCCTGCGGGTTCTTGCGCTGGAAATAGGAATTCAGGTCGAAGGTCGACAGCAGCAGCGGCACGTCGGCAGGCAGCCCGAAATGCGCGCGGTCGAACCGGCTCGCGGCCGGCAGCGGCACCGGGTGCGGCATCACCCGCACCGGCTTCTCGGTCCGCTGGCGGACGGCGTACGCGACGAACTCGCTCGGCGTCCAGATCTCGTCGACCTGGTCGAACGCGGTGAGCCACGCGTCGGGGAAACCGGCGAGTTCCCACGCCCAGTAACCGACGCGATGCTTGCCGCGCAGCAGGCGCTCGTCGATCACCTTCGGCAGGTGCACCGTCTGGTCGGCGTTGACGTGCATCACGGCCACCGCGTACGGCGATGCGCCGTCGGCGAGCCGCAGGCCGCGGGTGTCCACCGCGTCCTCGAAGACGCCGCCGGTGCCGAGCGCGTGGCCCGCATAAGGAATGCCCGCCGCCTCGATCGCCTTGGCCGCGCGGCGGGCACCCTCGCCGACGCCGGATTCCGTGCGCAGGTAACCGAAGAGCGAGATGCCGTGCTCGAGGTTCGGGTCGCGATACCGGGCCACCGCGCCGGACACGCGCCGTACCGGCCGGCCGGCGACGACCCCCTGCGCCAGCATCGGCAGGCCCGCACCACCGACCAGCTGGCGCTTGACCGCCTCCCGCACGCCGCCCGGCAGCCGGCTCCAGAACGGGCGCAGGCGTGGCGCGGCCTGCAGCGCGAACCGCGAAAGCCGCTTGCGGACGCCGCCCTTGGGCACCGCCGGCGCGGCGCCGCCGCCGCCTTCGGCGCCGCGCGCCGCGCGCGCTGCCTGCAGCGCCGCCTCGACGCGATCGAACACCGCCGCCGGAAGTTTGCGGCACTCGCTGCGGCCGGAGCCGACGAACCATTCGGCGAAGCGCCAGCGGTCCTCGGCGACTTCGAGATTGAACGCGAGCTGCAGGTCGCTGCGCTGCGCCCAGACCTGGTGCATCACCAGCGTGATCGCCGGTTCACCGGGCGCGCCGAGCCCGGGCACCGGCTGCTGGTAGAGACCCAGGTTCGGCGTGAACACCGCGGCGTAGGGCGTCGCCAGCCCGGGCTGGTGATGGCGGCGGTAGATCAGCCGGAATTCCTTCGGGATCGGCGTGCCGTCGAGGAAGCGGTCGTAGTGGTACGGAATGCGCGAGAAGCGCGTGCCGTCGAGCCGGTCGTTCGATTCCAGCCGGTCGAGGTATTCGTGCAGCAGTCCCTGCAGCTCGCCGATGTTGCGCGCGGTGTACCGGTTCTGGTGCTTCGAGAACACGTCGTGGTCGCCGGGGACGACGCCGGAGAAATGGAAGAAGTGCAGCGGCACGCCCCCCGCCAGCCAGCCGGCGCCGGCGCGCGTCACCGGCCGGTGCATCAGGTTCCAGTACGCGGCGTTGTAGCCCGGGTGGCGCAGGATCTTCGCCGACTCGACCAGGCACGGCGCGAGGTCCATGAACTTCTGGTCGACGAACAGGCCGGCTTCCAGGTCGACGACGCAGTCGCCCTGCAGGTGCTTCGCCCACCACGCGACCAGCGCGCGTGCGGGCGCGGTATTGGCGAACGCGCCGAAGCCGAGGTTGTAGGCGCCGGTGCGCATGATGCGGATGTCGTCGGGGTCGCCGCCGTCGTCGAGCGGCGCCGTCGCGTGCGGCGTCAGCACGATGTCGGCGCCGCCGGCGAGCGCGGCTTCGACGTCGACCAGCGGCCGCAGCACGTACAGGTCCGGGTCGAGGTACACCGCGGCGTCCGCGTGGCGTTCGTCGAAAAGGTACCGGATGCAGAACGGCTTGATCGCCGTGTTGAACTCCATCACGTCGTAGCGGAAGGCCATGTCGGCGAAGCAGGGGATGCCGATCTCCCTCGCTTCGATGACCTCGAAACCGAGCCGCCCGGCGTCATACGCCCCGCCGACCTCGTCGGCGAGGAAGAGCACGAAGGTGGCCTCGGGGTCCGCGCTGCGCAGCGACGCCGCCAGCGTCCTCGCGTAGGCGAGGTAGTTGCTGGAGCAGATGGAGAAATAGACGGGTTTCGACATCGTGTTCGGCAGTCCGTTGCGGTGCGTCAGAGCGCCGGCCGGCAAGGCAGCATGCCCTGCGCGTATCCGGTACGCAGATAGTGGTCGGCCGCCGATTCCGCCTTGCCCGCATCGACGTCGCGGCGGGCGCTGGCGTACGTCCGAAGATACCAGCCCGCGTCGACGCTCGGCCGCATCGGCTGGCGCCCCTCGCTGTAACCGGACGCGATGAAATGGTCCATCGGGGAGCGGCCGGCACGCAGCGCCGCCTTCACGTCCGGGTAGCGCTGCAGGTACCAGGTCTCGTCCACCGTCGGCTCGAACGGAAAGCGGCCCTCGAGGTAACCCGAGCGGCGATAGTGCTCGGTCGCCGAAGCCACCTGGCCGGACTCGATCGCCTCGATCACGTCGGGATACGCGCGCCGGTACCAGTCCTCGTCCACCGGCGTCGCGTGCATCGCCAGGAACAGCAGGCGGCGCAGGTCGTCGAGCCGGCATTCGACCTTGCCATCGCGCGAGACGCGGAGGCTGGGCATCAGCTGGGCGATGTGCGGCGGCATGTACATCGGTCGTTACCCTCGGTTTTCCAGCGAGCGTGGGGCGGCGGCGTCGGCGGCCGGCGCGGGTGTCGGCGCGGTCGGCGCGGTCGGCGCGGCGGCGGCCGCGGCGCGGCCCGGCGGCATCGGGACGCCGATGTGCGCGTGGTACATGCCCTGCACGTCCGCGTACGCCCCGGCCGCCACGAGCCCGCCATCGCGCAGGTAGATGGCCTTGTTGCAGATGTGCCTCGACATCTGCGCATTGTGGCTGGCCATCACCAGGATGCGGCTGCCGTCCACGCGGCTCATCATCCGCAGCCGCGCCTTCTCGATGAACCCCGCGTCACCGGTGCCGATCCATTCGTCCATCATCAGGATGTCCGACTGCTGCGCGGTGGTGATCGCGAAGCCCAGCCGCATCCGCTGTCCGGAAGACAGCGTGCGCAACCGGTCGTTGGCCTTGTCCTCCAGTTCGGCGAACGCGAGGATTTCCGGCGCGAGCCGGCGCAGTTCCCGCAGCGGCAGGTCCATCGTCGCGCCACGCAGCAGGATGTTTTCCTTGACGGTGGCGTCGCCGTTGAAACCGAGCGACACGTTCAGGATCGCCTGACGGCTGCCACGGCTGCGGATCGTGCCGGAGGTCGGCTGGTAGGCGCCGACGAGCGCGCGCAGCAGCGTCGACTTGCCCGCGCCGTTCGCGCCGATGATGGCGACGCGGTCGCCGTCCTTGATCTCGAAGCTCAGGTCGTGGAGCAGATCGCGGTATTCGCGCAGCGGCGGGTCGAACAGCGCGGTGAAGAAGTTCGTCAGCATCGAGCGCGCCGAACGCTCGCGCTGCACGTACACGGGCACGCGCAGGGACAGGTTCTCGACCGAGATGAAGGGTTCGCTGCCCATGGTCAGATCCAGATCGGCACGAGCGGTGCGTAGCGGCGGTACGCCCACAGCCACGCGCTGAAACCCAGGACCGTCATGATCCCGAGGTACTGGTACGTGAACATCTCCACCTCGAGCCCCATGAGCGGGGCGCGAACCAGTTCGACCATGTGATAGACCGGGCTGAAGCGCATCAGCAGGCCCTGCGCCGTGCCGCGCGGCGACGTGCCGGCATAGAACAGGATCGGCGTGGTGATGAAGAGCAGCATCGTCACGCTGCCCATGAACTCGTGGATGTCGGGATAGCGCGCGCCGATCAGCGATGTCAGCCCGGCGACCCAGACCAGCGTGAACATCACCCAGATCAACCCCAGCGCCGCCGGCACGAATCCCGCCGGATCGAGCACGCCCGCGAACCACGCGACGCCCAGCGCCAGCGGTATCCCGACGACGAAATGGATCACGCTGCTGAGCAGCACCCGGAGGATGTAGTCGGTGAGCCGCGAATTGCCGTCGAGGATGTAGGCGGCGTGGTTCACCATGACCGACGCGGAATCGTTGACCACGGTGGTGATCAGCCGGAACAGCACGATGCCGATCCCGAGATGCGCCATGAATTCGCCGGGCTCGTGGTTCGACACCCGCCCGAAGAAGAAGCCGAGGCCGAAGATGTACATGAGCGGCGGGGCCAGCATCCACAGCGGGCCGATGATCGACCGGCGGTAGCGCGTGATCACGCTCAGCCACGTCGAATACGACCAGAACGCGGGGTGCGCCATGCTGCCCCGCAGGTGTTCCCACAGCAGGCTCATCAGCCGGCGCCCCGCAACGCGGCGTCGAGCTCGGCGCGCAGGTCGCCGACGTCCTCGACGCCGACGCTCAGCCGCACCAGCGCGTCGCTGATGCCCAGCGCCGCGCGGCGCTCCGCCGGCACCGACGCGTGCGTCATGATCGCCGGATGGTTGACGAGGCTCTCGACGCCCCCGAGCGATTCGGCGCAGGCGAACAGCTCGGTACGCTCCATGAACCGGCGCGCGGCTTCGAGCCCGCCCTTCAGCACGATGCTGATCATCCCGCCGAACCCGTCCATCTGCCGCTTCGCCAGCGCGTGCTGCGGGTGCGAGGCGAGGCCCGGGTAGATCACCTTTTCGATCGCGGGGTGCGATTCGAGCCATCGCGCCAGCTGCAGCGCGCTCTCGCAGTGCGCGCGCATCCGCAGGTGCAGCGTCTTCAGGCCGCGCAGCGCGAGGAAGCTGTCGAACGGGCCCTGCACGCCGCCGACGGCGTTCTGCAGGAAGGTCATCTGCTCGGCGAGTCCGGCGTCGTCGCCGACCACGATCATGCCGCCGACCATGTCGCTGTGGCCGTTGAGGTACTTCGTCGCCGAATGCATCACCAGGTGCGCGCCGTGCTCCAGCGGCCGCTGCAGGATCGGCGAGCTGAAGGTGTTGTCGACCGCGAGCACGATGCCCCGCGCGCGCGCGAATTCCGCGAGCCGGGCGATGTCGACGATCTTCAGCATCGGGTTGGTCGGCGTCTCGCACCAGATCATCCGCGTGTTCGGCTTCACCGCCGCGGCGAGGGCGTCCATGTCGCCGAGGTCGACGAAGTCGAAGTCGAGGCCGGCGCTGCGCCGGCGCACGCGTTCGAACAGGCGGTAGGTGCCGCCGTAGACGTCGTCCATGCAGACCACGTGGCTGCCGGTGTCGAACATCTCGAGCACCGTCGAGGTCGCCGCGAGGCCCGAGGCGAACGCGTAGCCCTGCGTGCCGCCCTCGAGCGCGGCGACGCAGCGCTCGTACGCGAAGCGCGTCGGGTTGTGGCTGCGCGAATACTCGAAGCCCTGGTGCACGCCGGGGCTCGACTGCACGTACGTGGACGTCGCGTAGATCGGCGTCATCACGGCGCCGGTGCTGGGATCGGGCGACTGGCCGGCGTGGATCGCGCGCGTGCCGAGGCCGTGGGTGCGGGAATCGCTCATGGGGCGGTCCTGGAAAGGGGGGTCACTGCGCGCGGCGGCGCAGGTAGTTGAGCAGGTCGATGCGCGTGATCAGGCCGAGGAACTTCGCGCCGTCCATCACGATCGCGACGTGGCCGCGGTCGAACACGGGCAGCAGCGCGTCCATCGGCGAGGTCACCTCGAGCTTGTCGAGCTTGCTGACCATCGCGGTCGCGACCGGGTCGACGAACCGCTTCTCGTCGCCGAACACGTGCATCAGCACGTCCGATTCGTCGACGATCCCGACGATGTCGTCGCCGTCCATCACCGGCAGCTGCGACACGTCGTACATCTTCATCCGCTGGTAGGCCACGTGCAGCGTGTCGGTCTTGCCGACCACGACGGTGTCGCGCTGCGAATACGGCCGCACGATCAGGTCGCGCAGGTCGCCGTG
>CBIHMN010000070.1:0-8675 GCA_966211005.1 uncultured Arenimonas sp. | reverse complement strand
CGTAAGTCCTGCTCATGCCGGTTCCTGATCAGAAGAAGAAGCTTGGCCACGAATGACACGACGTACACGACAGGACACGACCAGATCAAAAAATATTTCTGCTCTGCTCTTGTCGTGTTCTGTCGTGCCTGTCGTGAAATTCGTGGCCAGAAAACCGAACCCCGCCTGCGACGGATCCTGCCCCGGAGGTCTGGCGAACTCCGGGCACGACGTGGCGGATCATGGCGCGGTGCCGGGGATGCGCGGGGTGACGGGGCCGACGTCGCCGCACTGGGCGCGGTGGCGCAGGGCGTGGTCCATCAGCACCAGCGCGAGCATCGCTTCGCAGATCGGCGGCGCGCGCAGCCCCACGCAGGGGTCGTGGCGGCCGGTGGTGACGATGTCCGCCGGTTCGCCGTGCACGTCGACCGTCGCGCCCGGCAGGCGCAGGCTCGACGTGGGCTTGAACGCCACCGAGCACGTCACCGGCTGGCCGCTGCTGACGCCGCCGAGGATGCCGCCAGCGTGGTTGCTCGCGAAGCCGGCGGGCGACATCAGGTCGCGGTGTTCCGTGCCCTTCTGGGTGACGGCCGCGAAGCCGGCGCCGATCTCGACGCCCTTCACCGCGTTGATCGACATCATCGCCGCGGCGATGTCGGCGTCGAGCTTGCCGTACACCGGCTCGCCCCAGCCCGGCGGTACGCCGTGCGCTTCGGCATCGACGCGCGCGCCGGCGGAGTCGCCGGATTTGCGCAGCGCGTCCATGAACGCTTCGAGCTCGCCGGTGCCGGCCGGATCGGGCCAGAAGAGCGGATTGGCCGCGACCGCCCCCCAGTCGAACGTGGTCGGGCGCAGGTCGCCGACCTGCGCGACGCAGGCACGCACCGTGACGCCGTGGCGGTCGGCGAGCCAGCGCTTCGCGATCACCGCCGCGGCGACGCGCATCGTCGTCTCGCGCGCCGAACTGCGGCCGCCGCCGCGCGGATCGCGCACGCCGTATTTGTGCAGGTAGGTGTAGTCGGCATGCCCCGGCCGGAACTGCGATGCGATCGCCGCGTAATCCCGGCCGCGCGCGTCGGTGTTGCGCACCACCAGCGCGACCGGCGTGCCGGTGGTGGCGCCCTCGTACACGCCCGACAGGATCTCGACGTCGTCGGCCTCGTGGCGCTGCGACGTGTGCCGCGTGCGGCCGGTGGCGCGCCGCTCGAGGTCGGCGCGGAAATCCTCCGGCGCCACCGGGATGCCCGGCGGCAGCCCGTCGATCACGCAGCCGATCGCCGGCCCGTGGCTCTCGCCGAACGTGGTGACGCGCAGCAACCGCCCGAAGGTGTTGGCACTCATCGGCGCGGCTCAGGCGCGCCGCGCATCCGCCAGCTCGCGGATCCGCGCGTGGTGCTGCACGAGGTCGGCCCGCTCGACGACGAAGATGCCCATCTGCCCCACCTTGAACTCCACCCACGCGAACGGGACCTCGGGAAGCAGCGCCACCAGCGCGCGCTCGCTCTCGCCGACCTCGCAGACCAGCAGCCCGTCCGCCGACAGATGCGCCGGCGCGTCGCGCAGGATCTCCAGCGCGAGGTCGAGGCCGTCGTCGCCGGCGCGCAGGCCGAGTTCGGGCTCGTGCGAATACTCCGGCGGCAGCGCGTCGGTCTCGGCGTGCGTCACGTACGGCGGGTTGGTGACGATCAGGTCGTACACCTCGCCGTCGAGCTGCCGGAACAGGTCGGACTTCAGCACGCGCACGTTGCGCGTTTCGAGCCGCTCCACGTTCTCGCGGGCCAGCGCCAGCGCGTCGTCGTCGATGTCGACGCAGTCCACCTGCCAGTGCGGATGCCAGTGCGCGGTGGCGATGCCGATGCAGCCCGAGCCGGTGCACAGGTCGAGCGCGCGTTCCACCTCGCGGCCGCCGAGCCACGGCTCGAACCCCGCTTCGATCAGCTCGGCGATCGGCGAACGCGGCACCAGCGCGCGCGAATCGCACTTGAAACTCAGGCCGGCGAACCACGCCTCGCCGGTGAGGTAGCAGGCCGGCACGCGTTCGTTGATGCGGCGGGTGAACAGCGCCAGCACGTCGCGCTTCTCGTCCTGCGTGAGCTTCGCGTGGCCGTACGCCGGGCCGAGATCGTGCGGCAGGTGCAGCGCGTGCAGGACCAGCTGCGTCGCTTCGTCCAGCGCGTTGTCGTGGCTGTGGCCGAAACTCAGGCCCGCGGCACCGAAGCGGCTCGCGCCGTAGCGGATGAAATCGATGATCGTCGCCAGTTCCGCGGGCATGGGGGCCTTTCCTTCGCGAGGGCGCGAGTATAGCGGCCGGGCCGGTATCATGGCCGTTCCTGCCGCTCCGGGACGCGTCGTGTTCAATCGCAACAACCTGCTGGTCGTGCTGGCCGCGCTCGCCGCCGGCCTCGGTCTCTGGGCGGCGCAGCTCGCGTTCGCGCCACCGGTCGCTCCGGAGATGTCGCCGTCCGCCGCGCCCGGCGCGACAGCGGAGACCGCGCCCGGCGCGCCGGTGGTCGATCCCGGTTCGCTGCGTGCCGTGCGCCTGTTTCCGCAGGTGCGCACGCTGCCGCCGTTCGAACTGCGGCAGTCCGACGGCACCGCGCTGACGCCGGACGAGCTGCGCGGCCGCTGGACGCTCGTGTTCCTCGGTTTCACGCACTGTCCCGACGTCTGCCCGACCACGCTGTCCGATCTCGCCGCCGCGCAGAAGGCGTGGGCCGACCTGCCGGAAGCGACGCGGCCACGCGTGCTGTTCGTGTCGGTCGACCCGGAACGCGACACGCCGGTGAAGGCCGGCGAATACGCCGCGTTCTTCCACCCGGCGACGCTCGCCGCGACGGCGTCGACACCGGTGCTGGAAGACTTCGCCGCCAGCCTCGGGATGGTCTTCATGCCGGTGCAGACGCCTGCCGGCGACGTCACGTTCGACCACAGCACGGGCGTCGTGCTGGTCGATCCGCAGGGGCGCCAGGCCGGGCTGATCCGGCCACCGCTGGTACCGGCCGACATCGCCGCCGACCTGCGCGCGCTGGTGGAGGCGACGCCATGAGCCCGAAGGTGATCCTGCAGTACCTGCTGCCGCACCGGCTGCTGACGTCGGTGGCGTATTCGGTCGCACGCATCCGCACGCCGTGGTTCAAGGACTGGCTGATCCGTTTCGTGATCCGGAAGTTCGGCGTGGACATGGCCGAGGCCCGCGAGCCCGATCCGACCCATTACCGCACCTTCAACGAGTTCTTCACCCGCGAACTCAAGGCCGGCGCGCGCGTGCCCGACCCGGATCCGTCGACGCTGGTGATGCCGGCCGACGGCAAGGTGAGCCAGGTGGGGCGCATCGCCGCGGGGAAGATCTTCCAGGCGAAGGGCCATTCGTTCACCGCCACGGAGCTGCTCGGCGACGCCGCGCTGGCCGCGCCTTACGCCGACGGCTGGTTCGCGAACATCTATCTGTCGCCGCGCGATTACCACCGCGTGCACATGCCGTGGACCGGCACGCTGGTCGAGACGCTGCACGTACCGGGCCGCCTGTTCACCGTCGCGCCGTGGGGCGTCGCCGCCATCCCCGGCCTGTTCGCGCGCAACGAGCGCCTCGTCTGCCATTTCGAAACGGACTTCGGACCGATGTGCTCGGTGATGGTCGGCGCGATGCTGGTGTCGGGTGTCGAATCGGTCTGGAACGGCGAGGAGATCCCGCCGTACGCGTCGCGGCCGGTGCGCCGCGACTGGCGCGGCCACGGCATCACCCTGCCCCGCTTCGCCGAGATGGCGCGCTTCAACTACGGCTCGACCGTCGTGCTGCTGTTCCCGCGCGACGCCGTCGAGCTCGACACGATCGGCACCGAAACGCAGACGCGGCTCGGCGAGCGCCTCGGCCGCGTTCTCGCCCGCTGACCGCGCCGGAAATCCTTCCGGAAGATGCTCCGCCGTCCGTGGCGGCGGCTGACGCGGCTCCGGAGGGTTCGCCCGCTGACGTGACATCGACGGCGCCACGGCGCCGCGGCGCGGCTACACTCCCCGCATGGGTACCAACCAGCACGCGATCCGGCTGTTCCAGACGCTCGAGCACGCGTGCGGGTACTGGCCGGAGCGGCTGTCGCGCGACCTGATCGTCGACCCGACCGACCCGCAGCTGCCGAACGTGTTCCCGCAGGCGCTGGCGATGGGCTTCCGCCGTTCCGGCGGCCATGTCTACCGGCCGTACTGCGCCGGGTGCCGCGCGTGCATCTCCGTGCGCATCCCGGTCGACCGGTTCGTGCCGTCGCGCGCGCAGAAGCGCTGCCTCGCACGCAATGCCGACGTCGACGTGGCGACCGCGCCGGCGGCGCGCACGCCGGAAAATTTCGCGCTCTACCGGCGCTATCTCGACACGCGGCATCGCGGTGGCGGGATGGACGATCCGGCGCCCGAGAATTTCGACGCGTTCCTCGCCTGCGCGTGGAGCCCGACGCGGTTCCTCGAATTCCGCCTCGGCGGCGAGCTGATCGCGCTGGCGGTGACCGACGTCGTGCCCGACGCGCTGTCGGCGGTCTATACGTTCTACGCGCCCGAATACGCGGCGCGCAGCCTCGGCACGTTCGCGATCCTGACGCAGGTGCGCCGCGCGCAGGCCGAAGGCCGCCGCTTCGTGTACCTCGGGTTCTGGCTCGACGGCCACCCGAAGATGGAATACAAGCGCGGCTTCCGGCCGCTCGAATACCTCGATGGCGCGCAATGGCGCGCGATGCCCGACTCCTGATCCCGACCGCGACGGTGCCATGCCCACTTCGACTCCCGCTTTCCTGCGCGCGTGCGCGATCCTGCTGTCGGTCGCGACCGCGATGACCGGTTGCGGCGGCACGCGTCCCGATGCACCGGCCCCCGCCGCGGCCGGCACGCCCGCGGCGCGGCCCGCGACCGACCGCATCCGTTTCGCGACCTTCAACACCTCGCTGTTTTCCGACGACGCCGGCGGCCTCGTCGCGCGACTGCGCGGGGACGATGCCGCCGCCCGCAAGATCGCCGCGACCATCCAGCACGTGCGTCCCGACGTGCTGCTGCTGAACGAGTTCGACCACGACGACGCCGGCGAGGCCGCCGCGCTGTTCGTCGGGCGCTACCTGGGCGAAGGCCAGCACGGACAGCCGGCGATCGCATACCCGTACGTCTACTCCGCGCCGGTGAACACCGGCGTGCCGAGCGGCCTCGACCTCGATCGCGACGGCACCACCGCCGGCGCCGGCCGCGCCCGCGGCAACGACGCGTGGGGTTACGGCATGCATCCCGGGCAGTACGGGATGCTGGTGCTGTCGCGCTTCCCGATCGACGCCGACGCGGTGCGCAGCTTCCGGCAGCTGCGCTGGAGCACGATGCCCGGGGCGCTGGCGCCGCTCGACCCGGCGACGATGACGCCGCACTACCCCGCCGACGTGTGGGCGCAGCTGCGGCTCAGTTCCAAGTCGCACTGGGACCTGCCGATCGACACGCCGATCGGCCGCATCCACCTGCTCGCCGCCCACCCGACGCCGCCGGCGTTCGACGGCGTCGAGAAGCGCAACGTGCTGCGCAATCACGACGAGATCCGGCTGTGGGCGGATTATCTCGACGACGCACCGGCCGACGCGGCGTGGCTGTGCGACGACGCCGGCCGCTGCGGCGGGCTCGCCGACGCCGAGCGGTTCGTGATCGCCGGCGACTACAACGCCGATCCGCGCGACGGGCGCAGCCTGCCCGGCGCGATCGCGCAGCTGCTCGAACACCCGCGGGTGCAGCGGCTGGCGCCGCCGCGCAGCGCCGGCGCCGCCGCGGCCGCGACGGCGGCGACCGACGCGTTCGCCGCGCACGACACCGCGCAGTTCGGCCGCGAGAACCTGCGCGTCGACTACGTGCTGCCGTCGCTCGGCCTGCCGGTGCGCGACAGCGGCGTGTTCTGGCCGCGCGCGGGCGAACCGGGCGCCGACTGGCTCGACGCGACCGACCACCACCTGGTGTGGATCGACCTCGCGGTCGAATGATCAGCGCAGCGTGACCTGCAGCGCGGCGGCGGCGCGACGCGCCTTCGCCCGCGCCTCGTCGATGTCCGCCCCGCGCGCGAGCGTCACCGCGACGCGGCGATGGCCTTCGACCCGCGGCTTGCCGAACAGTCGCAGCGCGGTGTCGGGCTCCGCCAGCGCCGCATCGACGCCGGAGAATTCCGGCACGCCATGGCCATGCGCGAGCACCGCGCACGAGGCCGACGGCCCGAGCGCGGCGATGTTGGGCACCGGCAGGCCGAGGATCGCCCGCGCGTGCAGCGCGAACTGGCTCAGCTCCTGCGAGATCAGCGTCACCAGGCCGGTGTCGTGCGGTCGCGGCGAGACCTCGCTGAACCAGACGTCGTCGCCGCGGACGAACAGCTCGACGCCGAACAGGCCCCAGCCGCCCAGTTCGGCCGTCACGCGCTCGGCGATCGCCTGCGAACGCGCCAGCGCCGTGGCGGCCATCGGCTGCGGCATCCAGCTTTCGCGGTAGTCGCCGGCTTCCTGCCGGTGCCCGACCGGCGGGCAGAAGCTCGTGCCGTCGCGGTGGCGCAGCGTGAGCAGGGTGATCTCGTAGTCGAAGTCGACGAAGCCTTCGACGATGCAGCGCCCGCGGCCGGCGCGGCCGCCGGTCTGCGCGGTGTCCCACGCGGCGTCGACGTCCTGCGTGGCGCGCACGGTGCTCTGGCCGTGGCCCGAGGACGACATCACCGGCTTCACCACGCACGGCAGGCCGATCGCGCGCACCGCGTCGAGGTATTCCTCGCGCGTGTCGACGAAGCGGTACGGCGAGGTCGGCACGCCCAGCGTTTCGGCGGCCAGCCGGCGGATGCCTTCGCGGTCCATCGTCAGCCGCGCCGCACGCGCGGTGGGGACGACGCGCTGGCCCGTTTCGGCTTCCAGCTCCACCAGTGTCCGCGTGTGGATCGCCTCGATCTCCGGCACTACCAGGTCCGGCTTCTCGCGCGCGATCAGCTCGCGCAGCGCCGCCGGGTCGAGCATGTCCAGCGTGTGGCTGCGATGCGCGACCTGCATCGCCGGCGCGGCGTCGTAGCGGTCGCAGGCGATCACCTCGATGCCGAAGCGCTGCAGCTCGATCGTCACTTCCTTGCCCAGTTCGCCCGAACCGAGCAGCAGCACACGGCGCGCATGCGGCGTCAGCGGGGTACCGAAGGTGACGGTGCGCGGGTCGGTCATGGCGGCGGCGGCGTGGGGAAAGCGCGGATTGTACCGGCGCGGTTATCCGCTCCGGACGAATCTGGCATCCTCGCGGCTTGCCCGAAAACGGTCCCGCATGCGCCGCATCACGCTCTTCCTCGCCCTCTGCCTGCCGCTGCTGCCGCCGCCACCGGCCACGGCCGCCCGCTGGAGCGAGCCGGAAATCGCCGGCCTCGTCACCGACCGCGCGCTCGCCGAGATCAGCGGCATGGCGGCGTCGCGGGCGCACCCCGGCGCCTGGTGGACGATCAACGACGGCGGCAACGGCGCCCGGCTGCACCTGATGGACGAGCGCGGCCGCCACCGCGGCAGCGTCGACATCGCCGGCATCGAGAATCGCGACTGGGAAGACCTCGCCGCGTTCGAATTCGAAGGCCGGCCGATGCTGCTAGTGGCCGACACCGGCGACAACGGCGGCATCCGCGGCGAACTGGTGCTGCATGCGATCGAGGAACCGGCCGTGCTCGACCGCCCGGCGCGCGTCGCCTGGACGCTGCGCTTCGCGTGGCCGGATGGCCCGCGGGACTGCGAGGCGATCGCGGTCGACGCCGCGCGCGGCGAAGTGCTGCTCGTGTCGAAGAAGCGCGTGCCGCCGGAACTGTTCCGCCTCCCGCTGCGGCCACCGGCCGACGGCGGCGTGCTCGTCGCCGAGCCGCTCGGCACGCTCGCCGGCGTCGCCCAGCCCGATGCCGACGACCTCGCCAGGAATCCGGTCTACGGCCGCTACCGGGCGCAGATCACCGGCGCCGCGCTGAGCCCGAACGGCCGCGTGCTGGCGGTGCTGAGCTATCGCTCCCTGCACTTCGTGGTCCGCGAGCGCGGCGCCGGGTGGACCGCGGCGCTCGCCCGTCCGGTGTCGACGCTGGTGCTGCCGTGGGTGCCGCAGGCCGAGGCCGTGGCCTTCGCCACGGACGGCCTGTCGCTGCAGATCGGCAGCGAGCAGCTGCCCTCGCCGCTGCTGCGATACCGGGTCGAGGCTGTTGCACGATGATATCTTTGTGATATCTTCTCTCCCATCCACAGGGAGAGACGCCATGAAAGAACTGCCGAACCGTTCGCTGCCGGGAATTCCGGTGCTGCTGGGCCTGATCGCGCTGGCCGTCGCCGCGCTGGTGCTGTTCGTGTCGGGGGTGCAGGGCGACGGCGTGCCGCGCTGGCCGCTGGCGCTGTCGGGTGTGGTCCTCGGCATCGTCGCCGCGTTCGCGGCGTTCGGCTTCTACATGGTCGAGCCCAACCAGGCGGCGGTGCTGAGCCTGTTCGGCAAGTACGTCGGCACGGTCAAGGACCAGGGCCTGCGCTGGAACAACCCCTTCTACAGCGAGAAGAAGGTGAGCCTGCGCGTGCGCAACTTCGAGAGCGGCAAGCTCAAGGTCAACGACCTCGAGGGCAGCCCGATCGAGATCGGTTCGGTCGTCGTCTGGCACGTGGTCGATTCCGCCGAGGCGGTCTACAACGTCGACGACTACGAGAGCTTCGTGCACATCCAGT
>CBIHMN010000069.1:0-8694 GCA_966211005.1 uncultured Arenimonas sp. | reverse complement strand
GGCGCTCCTGCGGGCAGCGCGCGCTGGCGCTGGCCACCGGAGAGTTCGTGCGGCCGCCGCGCCAGCAGGCGATCGGGGTCCGGGAGCCGCAGCCGCGCGTGCAGCTCGCGGACGAGCCGACGTCGGCGCTGGATCCCGCGCTCGCCGACGAGGTGCTGGCGCAGCTCGACGAGCTGCGCCGCGAAGGCCTGGCGGTGCTGCTGGTCAGCCACGACCTGCCGCGCGTCGCGGCGCATGCGCGGCGCGTCGCGATCCTGCACGCGGGCGAGATCGTGGAGCGCGGCGACGCGGCCTCGGTGTTCGCCGCGCCGGCGCATCCACGCACGCAGGCGCTCGTCGCCGCCGACCGGTTGCCGGTGCCGGAGCGCCACGCGCCCGGGCCGCGACTCCTGCAGGTCGAGGACCTGCGGCTCACCTATCCCCGCGCGGCGTCACCGGCGCTGCGGGGCGCGACGCTCGACCTGCACCGCGGCGAATGCCTCGCGGTGGTCGGCGAGAGCGGCAGCGGCAAGAGCAGCCTCGGCCGCGCCGTGCTGCGGCTGGTGCGGCACGGCGTGGAAGGCCGGGTGCGCCTCGACGGCGAGGACCTGCTGACCGCCGGCCGTGGCCGGCTGCGCGCACTGCGCCGCCGGATCGGCGTCGTGTTCCAGGACCCGTACGCGTCGCTCGACCCGCGGATGCGGCTCGACGACCTCGTCGCCGAGCCGCTGCGGATCCACGGCGACGGCGATCGCGCCCGGCGCCGGGCGCGGGCCGTCGCGCTGCTGGCGTCCGTCGGTCTCGACCCGTCGCTCGCCGGGCGCCGGCCGCACCAGGTGTCCGGCGGGCAGGCGCAGCGGGTCGCGATCGCCCGGGCGCTGGCGACGGATCCCGACCTGCTGGTCTGCGACGAAGCGGTATCGGCGCTCGACGCCCACCACCGCGCCGCCGTGCTGGCGCTGCTCGGCCGTCTCAAGCGCGAACGCGGGCTCGCGCTGCTGTTCGTGACCCACGATCCGGCCGCGGCGCGGGCGCTCGCGGAACGGACCGCGCGGCTGGCCGACGGCCGCATCGTGGCGTGCGGCGACACGGCGCAGGTGCTGTCCGGCAGGCCCGCGGTGCGCTGATATAGTCCTTTCGAGCCCCCGGGACGGGGCAGGTTCCGACATGCCGCAGCCGATGTCTCCCAGCGACAAGCTGTCCGCCCTGCCCGCGCGGCCCCGCGCGGACGACACCGCCGCGCTCGCCGCCGAAGTCCAGCGGCTCCGCGTCGACGTCGAGCGGCTCGGCCGCGCCGAGCGCCTGCAGCGCGCCCTGTTCGCGATCTCCGACCTCGCCAGCTCCGGCGAGGAGACCCGCGTGGTGCTGGAAGGCCTGCACGAGATCGTCGGCCGGCTGATGTACGCCGAGAACTTCTACATCGTGCGCTACTCGCCGGAGCACGACACGCTGCGCTTCATCTACTTCGCCGACAGCCAGGACCCGGTGATGCCGGATCCGAACGAAGAGCTGCCGGCGTCGGAAATGGGCAACAGCCTGACGCTGGCGCTGATCCGCCACGGCAAGCCGGTGCTGGGTCCGTCCGACGACGTGCGCCGGCAACTCGGGGTGTCGCGCGACGAGACGCTCGGTCCCGACTCCGAGGACTGGATGGGCGTGCCGATGGTCGACGAAGGCATCGTCCGCGGCTGCGTCGTCGTGCAGAGCTACGACCCGGAATGGCGCTACACCGAAGAGGACCGCGCGCTGCTGGGCTACGTCGCCCAGCACATCCTCACCGCGCTGGGCCGCCGCGAGGCGCAGGAGGAACTGGAGCGCCGCGTCGAGGAACGCACGCGCGAACTGCGCCAGCAGGTCGCCGAGCGCGAGCGGTCGGAGCGGCTGCAGGCGGCGCTGTTCCGCATCGCCGAACTGGCCGGCCGCAGCGAGACGCTCGAGGACTTCTACGCCGAGGTGCACGGCATCGTGTCCAACCTGCTCGACGCGCGGAACTTCTTCATCGCGCTGCGCACGACCGACGGCGAGGAACTCGACTTCCCGTATTCGGTCGACGAGCGCGACGAGAAGCGCCCGCGCCGCCGGCTCGCGAAGGGCCTCACCGAGTTCGTGCTGCAGACCGGCGAGCCGCTGCTGGTCGACCGCGACGACATCCACACGCTCGTCGAGGAAGGCAAGGTGCAGTCGTTCGGCACGCCGTCGGTGTGCTGGCTGGGCGTGCCGCTGCAGATCGGCGGCGAATCGGTCGGCGTGATCGCCGTGCAGAGCTACACGCCCGACTACCTGTACTCGTCGCGCGACCAGGAACTCCTGAGCTTCGTGTCGTTCCACATCGCCCAGGCGCTGGAGCGGCGGCAGGCGCATGCGTCGCTGCGCGAGGCGTACGCCGACCTGGAGCAGCGCGTCGCCTCGCGCACCAGCGAACTGGCCGACGCCAACCGCGAGCTGCTCGACCAGATGGCGGTGCGCGAGCGGATGGAGCACAAGCTCAAGCACGAGGCGATGCACGACACGCTGACCGGGCTGCCCAACCGCAGCCACCTGCTCGGCCGGATGGGCATGGTGCTGTCGCGTTTCCGCTACGACCCGACGCAGCTGTTCGCGGTGCTGTTCCTCGATCTCGATCGCTTCAAGGTCGTGAACGATTCGGTCGGCCACCTCGTCGGCGACGAGCTGCTGAAGGAGGCGGCGCGGCGCATCGGGCGCTGCGTGCGCGACCCCGACATGGTCGCCCGGCTCGGCGGCGACGAGTTCGCGATCGTGCTCGATTTCATCCACACCGCCGAGGACGCGGTGGCGGTCGCCGAGCGCGTGATCCGCTCGCTCGCCGAGCCGATGCGCATCGCCGGCAAGGAGCTGTACACCTCGGCCAGCATCGGCATCGCGCTGGTCGATTCGCGCTACCGCAGCCCGGAAGAACTGCTGCGCGACGCCGACGTGGCGATGTACCGCGCGAAGGCGACCGGCCGCCAGCGCTACGCGCTGTTCGACGAGCACCTGCACGAAGCCGCGCTGAAGCTGCTGGAACTGGAGGGCGACCTGCGCCGCGCGCTGCAGCGCCACGAGTTCGCGCCGTTCTACCAGCCGATCGTCACGCTGTCGGACGGTGCGCTCGTCGGCTTCGAGGCGCTGATGCGCTGGCAGCACCCGGTGCGCGGCACCTGCCCGCCCGGCGAATACCTTTCGATCGCCGAGGAGACCGGCAGCCTCGAGCAGATCGACTGGCAGATCTACGACCTGGTCTGCCGCGACGTGCACCACCATTGCAGCGGCAACACCTACGTGACGCTCAACGTGTCGCCGCGGCACCTGCGCGCGCCGGATTTCGACACGCGTCTGCTGGAGCTGATGGAGCGGCGCGGCGTGAAACCGGCGAACGTGCGGCTCGAGGTCACCGAGGGCGCGCTGCTGGAGCAGCCGGAACTCGTGCAGGGCTGCCTCGGGCGGCTGCGCGAGGCCGGCGTGCTGACGCTGCTCGACGATTTCGGCACCGGCTATTCGTCACTCTCGTACCTGCACCGGTTCCCGCTGCACGGACTGAAGATCGACCGCAGCTTCGTCGCCGAGCTGCGCAGCGGCGAAAGCGGCGGCAGCACGGCCATCGTGCGCGCGATCCGGCTGCTGGCCGATTCGCTCGGGATGGAAGTCATCGCCGAGGGCATCGAGACCGAGGAACAGCGCTACCAGCTGCGGCTGCTGGGCCTGACGCTCGGCCAGGGATATCTGTTCTCGCGACCGGTGTCGGCCGCCGAGACGATCGAGCGTCACGGGCTCCCGACGCGCTGAGGGGGCGGCCGGCCCTTCCCGCAGCCACGCGAGTGGGCGACCGGCGTCGGGGTCGACATGGCCTCGTTAGGATTTCGCTCACGTTGCTTGGGCTATGGTTCAACAACCCGGTCCAAGTCCTTGCCGTTCATGAAAATCACCAGCGTGTTGAATACCGTGCCTTCGCCCCTCGCCACCCTGGCACGGCTGACCGGACTGCGACGGGTGGACGACAACTCGGGGGTCACGGTCCATCGATTCGGCCGGTACCTGCGCACGCTGGGCCCGGGCTGGCACTGGACGCTGCCGCTGGCCGACCGCGTCGGCCACCCGGTGCGCCTGATCGGGCACCACCTCGACGTCCCGACCGACGACACCGCCGGCGTGCACGCCGACCTCTACTACCAGATCCTCGATCCGGCACGCGCCGGCCCGGCGCTGGACCGCGTCGACCAGCTCGTCCGCCAGCAGGCCCGTGACGCGCTCGACGCGCTGCCGCGCCCGGCCGACCCGGCCCCGCCGCCCGCCGAGGCGCTGAAGGCCGAACTCAATCGCCGCATCGCTGGCCACGGCCTGCGCGTCATCCGCTGCTCCGTCCACGCCTGATAATTTGCTCAGAGCAAATTTCTCTAGAATCCGGCGATGAATCCGCTCGCCGCCCTGCAGCCGGAACTCGACGCCGGGCTCGCCGCCCTCGGTCTGACCGCGCAGCCGCTCGGCGCCCGGCTGCTCGACTATCTGGCGCTGCTCGACCGCTGGAACCGCACGTACAACCTCACCGCCATCCGCGACCCGCGCGAGATGGTCGGCAAGCACCTGCTCGATTCGCTGTCGATGCTGCCGCACGTGCATGACGGCCGCCTCGCCGACCTCGGCACCGGCCCGGGGCTGCCCGGCATCCCGCTCGCGCTCGCGCGCCCGGCGCTGCAGGTCACGCTGGTCGAGAGCAACGGCAAGAAGACGCGCTTCCTGCGCGAAGTCGTCCGCCAGCTCGGCCTCGGCAACGTCCGCGTGCTCGAAGCGCGCGCCGAGGCGGTCGACGAACCGGGCACGTTCGACCAGCTCACCGCCCGGGCGATGGACACGCTCGCGGGCATCCTGCAGGTCGGCGGCCATCTGCTCGCGCCCGACGGCCGGCTGCTGGCGATGAAGGGCCAGCGGCCCGACGCCGAGATCGCCGCGCTGCCGCCGGGCTGGCGCGTCGAAAGCGTGCAGCGCCTCGACGTTCCGGGGGTCGACGGCGAGCGTCATCTGGCGGTCGTCACCCGCGACCGGCCGCGCGCGGCATAATCCCCGACCCGGGGAGACACCCGTTCCGACCTCACACCGACCCGGCGACGGGCCGGCCAAGGAGCCTTCATGGGCCGCATCATCGCCATCGCCAACCAGAAGGGCGGCGTCGGCAAGACGACCACCGCGGTGAATCTCGCGGCCGCGCTCGCCGCGGTGCCGCGCCGCGTGCTGCTGGTCGACATGGACCCGCAGGGCAACGCGACGATGGCGTCGGGCATCGACAAGCGCGAGCTTGAGAATTCCAGCTGCGAGGTGCTGCTCGGCGAGTGTCCGGCCGCCGACGCGATCGTGAAATCGGCCGAAGGCTACGACCTGCTGCCCGGCAACATCGACCTCACCGCGGCCGAGATCCGGCTGATGGACGAATCGGCGCGCGAGCAGCGGCTGAAGACCGCGCTGGCGCCGCTGCGGGACCGCTACGACTACCTGCTGGTCGACTGCCCGCCGTCGCTGTCGCTGCTGACGCTCAATGCGCTGGCCGCCGCCGACGGCGTGATCGTGCCGATGCAGTGCGAGTACTTCGCGCTGGAAGGACTCAGCTCGCTGGTCGACACGATCGAGGCGCTGAAGGGCAAGCTGAACCCGGCGCTGCAGATCGACGGCATCGTCCGCACGATGTTCGACGTGCGCAACAACCTCGCCAACGCGGTGTCCAACGAATTGACGCAGCACTTCGGCGACAAGGTGTTCCGCTCGATCATCCCGCGCAACGTGCGCCTCGCCGAGGCGCCGAGCCACGGCCAGAGCATCGTCGGCTACGACCGTTCGTCCCGGGGCGGCATCGCCTACCTCGGCCTCGCCGGCGAGATCGTCCGCCGCGAGCAGAAGCTCCATAAGGAACCTGCATGAGCACCAAGAAGCGCGGCCTCGGCCGCGGCCTGGAGGCCCTGCTGGGCACCGGTAACAAGGGCGCCGCCCCCGGGGCCGATGCCGTCGCGCCGGGCGAGACGCTGCACACGCTGCCGATCGGCGCCCTGCAGCCCGGCAAGTACCAGCCGCGCACCGGGATGGACGCCGGCAAGCTCGCGGAACTCGCCGAATCGATCAAGGCGCAGGGGCTGATCCAGCCGATCGTCGTGCGCGTGATCGGGCAGCGCGACGGCCGGCCGCACTACGAAATCATCGCCGGCGAACGCCGCTGGCGCGCCGCGACGCAGGCCGGGCTGGAAGACGTGCCGGTGGTCGTGCGCGACGTCGACGACCGCGCCGTCATCGCGATGGCGCTGATCGAGAACATCCAGCGCGAGGACCTGAACCCGCTCGAGGAGGCGCAGGCGCTGAGCCGGCTGATCGACGAGTTCTCGCTCACCCACCAGCAGGCCGCCGAGGCCGTGGGCCGCTCGCGCGCCGCGGTGTCTAACCTGCTGCGGTTGCTGGAGCTGCCCGACGGCATCCGCCAGCTGCTCGAGGACAAGTCGCTGGAAATGGGCCACGCCCGCGCATTGCTGACGCTGGCGCCGGCCGCGGCGCTGCAGCTGGCGAAGGACGCCGTGGCCGAGGGCTGGTCCGTGCGCGAAGTCGAGCGCCGCGCGCAGCTGCTGGCGAAGGGGCAGTTGCCGGCGAAAAAGGCGGGCAAGGCGCCGGCGAAGCGCGCCGACGCCGACATCGCCGCGCTGGAGCGCGAGCTGTCGGAAAAGCTCGGCGCGAAGGTGGCCGTGCAGCACGGGCGCGGCGGCCGCGGCAAGCTCGTGATCGCCTACCACGGCCTCGAATCGCTCGACGGCATCCTCGAGCGCCTGCGCCGCTGATCGGCTCCGGATAATCTGCTCTGAGCAGGTTTTCCGTTCATCGAAAAATTACCCGCGCGCCGGAAGATCACGCTCCGGCCGTCGTGGCCGAGGAGCCCCGCGTGACCGAGCCGCAGCTGTCCGTCGTCGTTCCCGCCCGCAACGAGGACGGCAATCTGCGGCCGCTGCTCGACGAGACGGTCGCGGCGCTGCGCGGGGTGGTGGCGTTCGAGGTCATCGTCGTCGACGACGCCAGCACCGACGGCTCGCTGGCGCGGCTGCAGGCGGCGCGCGCGGCGATGCCCGAACTGCGCGTGCTCGCGCACGACCGCCAGGCCGGCCAGAGCGCGGCGATCCGCGCCGGCGTCAAGGCGGCGCGGGCGCCGTGGGTCGCGACGCTCGACGGCGACGGCCAGAACGACCCGGCCGACCTGCCGAAACTGGTGGCCGCGCGTGATGCCGGCGACCCGCAGGTGAAGCTCTACGCCGGCTGGCGCGTCGACCGCAAGGACACCGGCAGCAAGCGCTGGGCATCGCGCTGGGCGAACGCGATCCGCGCCCGCCTGCTGGGCGACGACACGCCGGACACCGGCTGCGGCACGAAGCTGTTCGAGCGCGCCGCGTTCCTCGACCTGCCGTATTTCGACCACATGCACCGCTACCTGCCGGCGCTGATGCAGCGCGCCGGCTGGCGCACCGTCAGCGTGCCGGTGAACCATCGCGCGCGAGGCAGCGGCGCCTCGAAGTACACCAACCTCGGCCGCGCGCTGGTCGGCGTGCGCGACCTGATGGGCGTCGCGTGGCTGATCCGCCGCAGCAGCCGCCCGGCGGTACGCGAACTGGAGTGAAGCGATGAACGAAGTCCTGCCGTGGCTCGAGTGGACCGGGCTGCACGTCACCGCGTGGAAGCTGGTGGGCTACACCGGCGCGCTGATGTTCGGCGGTCGCTGGTTCGTGCAGTTCTTCGCCTCGCGCCGCGCCGGCAAGCCGGTGATCCCGCGGGTGTTCTGGTACATGAGCCTGCTCGGCAGCCTGATGACGCTCGGCTACTTCCTGTTCTCGGCGAAGCAGGACTCGGTGGGCGTGCTGCAGAACCTGTTCCCCACCTTCGTCGCCGCCTACAGCCTCCACCTCGACATCCGCCACCGCGGCTGGCGGGGGGAGCGCACGCCGGAGTGACGATCGAAGGCGATTCTTGCCACGACCGACACGAAATGCACGACCGAGCACGAATAAAGCATTGATAATCAAGACGATTCTGCTTTATCCGTGCTCGGTCGTGTACTTCGTGCAATTCGTGGCAAAGACCCCGCGAAAGCTTGTAAGTGCCCGAACGCAAAGGCATAATGCGCGGCTCGCTCCGCATCGCCTCCGGCCTCGGCCCCGGGGAGTGCGATCTCCCGGCCCCGGCGGAGCGCCCGTGTCATCCCGCATCGCATGCGCCCGAAGGCTCCGGCCCGACGTCGCGGGGCCGCCGCCGTCCGGGCTACGGACGGCACCGACCCAGGAGCCAAACTCATGAGCCGCATCTGCCAGGTCACCGGCAAGCGCGTGATGACGGGCAACAACGTCTCGCACGCGAACAACAAGACCCGCCGCCGTTTTCTTCCCAATCTTCACGAGCGCCGCTTCTGGGTCGCCTCGGAGAACCGCTGGGTGAAGCTGCGCCTTTCCATGGCTGCCCTGCGCACGATCGACAAGAACGGCATCGACTCCGTCCTCGCCGAAATGCGCGCCCGCGGCGAAAAGATCTGAGGAGGACTGAATCATGGCTTCCAAGCGCGACAAGATCCGCCTGACGTCGTCGGCCGGCACCGGCCACTTCTACACGACCGACAAGAACAAGAAGACCACGCCGGGCAAGATGGAGATCAAGAAGTACGATCCCGTCGTCCGCAAGCACGTGATGTACAAGGAAGGCAAGATCAAGTGA
>CBIHMN010000068.1:0-8864 GCA_966211005.1 uncultured Arenimonas sp. | reverse complement strand
TCGCGTGCGTCGCGGTAGCCGGCTTCGCCGCGATGGCGCTCGCGACACAGCGCCGACGCGCGGCGGCCGCCGTCGTGGCCGGGGTACCTGGGGTCGTCCTGGTCGTCGCGTGGTTGGTGGCCGCGCAACCGCCGGCGGCGCTGCCGGGATACTTCGCCGCGATGCTGCCGATCACCGGTGGTTACACGGAAGCGATGTCGGAAGACGGCAGCCGGCTGCAGATCGCCGGCTACCTCGTGGCGGCGGCGGTGCTGCTCGGCGCGTTCCTCGTGGGCCGTTGGCGGAACGTACCGGCGATCGCGCTCGCCGGCATGTTCGCCGCGGTGCTGTTCCTCGGCTTCAAGGGCGGCTTCGTCCGGCACGACTTCCATGCGGTGCTGGCCGGGAACCTGATGCTGCTCGCGGCCGTGCTGGCCGGTGCGCTGCTGCCGGGCTGGCGTGCGGTGGTCGTGCTCGTCGCCGGTGTCGTCGCGTGGGCCGTCGTGGACGCGGGATTCGTCCACAGCACGCCCACGGAGGTGGCTCGCCGCGCGAGCGCGCTGTACACCATGCCGTGGCACGGCGCACGGGAACGCCTGCGCGATCCGGCGTGGCCGGAACGCCGTTTCGATTCCCGACTGGCGGAGATCGCGGCCAGCGGCGGGTTGCCGAAGCTCGACGGCACCGTCGACCTCTACGCGCACGACCAGGCGTTCCTGATCGCCGCGGGCAACCGCTGGCACCCGCGTCCGGTGCTGCAGAGCTACTCGGCCTATACGCCCGGTCTGGCCGAGCGTAACCGTCGGCACCTCGCGGGCGACGGCCGGCCTCGCCGACTGCTGTTCGCCGTGCAGCCGCTCGGCGACCGCCTGCCGGCGCTGGACGACGGGGCGAGCTGGCCCGAACTGCTCGCCCGATACCGGCCCCGGTCGTTCGCGAACGGCTTCCTGGTGCTCGCCGAGCGCGGTGGCGGTAGCCGGATGCCCGCCTTCCGGCCGTCGACCGGACCGCGGGAGGCGAGGCTGGGCGACTGGATCGACGTGCCGCGGGGCGCCGTCTTCGCGAAGCTCGACGTCCAGCCGACGCTGCTGGGTCGCGCGGCGACCGCGCTGTTCAAGCCGGGCCGGCTGTCGATCACGTTCGCGCTGCGCGACGGCAGCGAACGGCGGTTCCGCCTCGTCGCCGGAATGGCGAGAAGCGGGTTCCTGGTGTCGCCCCTCGTCACGAACACCGAGGAGTTCGGGTTGCTGTTCGCCGGCGCGGAGTTTCTCGCCGACAACGCGGTGCGGGCGATCCGGATCGACGCGGCGGGCGGCGGCGCATCGTGGCGGAAAGAGCTGACGGTCGAGTTCTCCGCGCTGGTGTCGCCGCGCAGGCCGGCGCTGCTTGCCGTACTCGATTTTTCGCGGCCGGCGCCCGTGCAGCACGCGCGCGTGGTCGAAGCCGACCGCTGCGACGGCAGCATCGACGTGCTCGACGGGGCGAGCCCGATGCCGGCGTCGGTGGCGACCACGCACTTCCTCCACGTCCGGGGCTGGCTCGCGCGTTCGGCCGCGGCGGGTGAGCTGCCGGAGACGACGTACGTGACGCTCACGGATGCGGCCGGGTCCCGCTGGCTGATCGCGGCCCGCGGCACGCCGCGACCGGACGTCGCCGCGTATTTCAGGCAGCCTCGCCTCGTCGACGCGGGCTACGCGGTGGCGGCCGACGTGTCCGCGCTGGACGGCGAATACTCGCTCGGACTGGCCTACGGCGACGCCGGGACGCTGGTGCTCTGTCCCCAGTTCCGTGTCCCCGCCCGGATCGGCCCGGAGGCCACCGAATGAAAATCGTACTTCCCGGAGGCGCCGGCCTGGTCGGCCAGAATCTCGTGGCCCGCCTGCGGGAACGGGGCCACGACGACATCGTCGTGATCGACAAGCACGCCGCCAATCTGGCGGTGCTGGCACGGACGCAGCCCGGCGTGAACATGATCGAGGCGGACCTGGCGATACCGGGCGACTGGCAGCGCGCGTTCGCGGGCGCCGACACCGTCGTCATGCTGCAGGCGCAGATCGGCGGCAACGACTACGAGGATTTCGTGCGCAACAACATCACCTCGACCTCGCATGTCCTTCAGGCGATCCGGGACCACGCGGTACCGCACCTGGTGCACGTGAGTTCGTCCGTCGTGGAGTCGGTCGCCGACGACTTCTACACGCGGTCCAAGAAGGAACAGGAGCGGATCGTGCTCGAAAGCGGCATCCCGTGTCCGGTTTTGCGGCCGACGCTGATGTTCGGGTGGTTCGACCGCAAGCACCTCGGCTGGCTGTCGCGCTTCATGCGCCGGGTACCGGTCTTCCCCGTGCCCGGCCACGGCCGCTACATGCGCCAGCCGCTGTATGCAGGCGACTTCTGCCGCGTGATCGTCAGCTGCATCGAGCAGCCGGGACGACAGGGCGTCTACAACATTTCGGGGCACGAGAAGATCGACTACATCGACATCATCCGCGAGATCCGCGCCGCGACGGGCGTACGGACACCGATCGTCCGCATTCCCTACGCGATGTTCCATGCGCTGCTCTGGACATGGGCGTTGTTCGACCGCCAGCCGCCCTTCACGACGCAGCAGCTCGCCGCACTGGTCGCACGTGACGAGTTCGAGGTGATCGACTGGCCGGGGATCTTCGGCGTGCGGGCCACGCCGTTCCGCGAGGCGATCGCCGAGACGTTCAACGATCCGCGCTATGGCGGCGTGGTACTGGAGTTCTGACGATGACGGACGGATCGCAGCGCGTCGCCGTGCTCGGCGCCGGACCGATGGGTCTGGCGGTCGCCTATCAGCTGGCGCTCGACGGGCACCAGCCGGTGGTCTTCGAGGCGGACGATCGCGTCGGCGGCATGACCGCCTCGTTCGATTTCGCCGGACTCGAAATCGAGCGCTATTACCACTTCCATTGCACGTCCGACGTCGATTTCCTGCAGATGCTCGACGAACTCGGCCTCGCGTCGCGGATGCGCTGGGTCGAGACGAAGATGGGGTTCTGGTTCGGCGGGCGGTTGCAGGCGTGGGGAAATCCCTGGGCGCTGCTGCGATTCCGCGGACTGGGGCTGACCGCCCGGTTGCGCTACGGTCTGCATGCGTTCGTATCGACGAAGCGCGACGACTGGCGGCCGCTCGATCCGCTCGAAGCGACCGGCTGGATCCGCCGCTGGGTCGGCGCCGAGGCGTACGAAGTGCTCTGGCGGCGGTTGTTCGAACTCAAGTTCCACCAGTACACGCCGAACCTCTCGGCGGCGTGGATATGGAGCCGCATCCGCAGGATCGGTCGTTCCCGGTACTCGCTCTTCCGGGAGAAGCTGGGATACCTCGAGGGGGGGTCGACGACGCTGCTGCGTGCGCTCGAGCGCGAGATCGCGGCGCGCGGGGGCGCGATCCGGCTTTCCACGCCGGTGCGCAAGGTGGAGATCGCCGACGCCCGCGTCGCGGGGGTGCATACCGCGCAGGGATTCGAGCCGTTCGACCGCGTGATCAGCACCGTGCCGTTGCCGTTCGTGCCGCGCCTGATCCCCGACCTGCCGGCGGACGTCCTCGCCCGGTACGCGGCGCTGAAGAACATCGCGGTCGTCTGCGTCATCGCGAAGCTGCGCCGGCCGGTGAGCGGCAACTTCTGGGTGAACGTGAACGACCCGCGCATGGATATCCCGGGCTTCGTCGAGTACACCAACCTGCGGCCGCTGGACCACCACGTCGTGTACGTGCCGTTCTACCTGCCGGGCGAGCATCCCGCCTACGCCGAGCCGGACCAGGCGTTCATCGACAAGGTCACGCGTTATCTGCGCACGATCAATCCCGCCCTGACGGACGATGACTTCATCGACGTCCGGGCGAGTCGATACCGGCATGCGCAGCCGGTCTGCGAACCCGGCCACCTGCACAAGCTGCCGCCGGTCGTGCTGCCGGTGCGCGGGCTGGCCGTCGCCGACACGTCGTACTACTACCCCGAGGACCGCGGGATTTCCGAGAGCATCGGCTTCGGACGGCGGATGGCCCGGGACGCGCTGGCATGATCGACGCGTTCCGGTCGCGCCAGTTCGTGGCGTTCCTCGTCACCGGTGGAATCGCGGCGGCGGTCAACTTCGGCTCGCGGATCGTCTACGACGCGTGGCTCGGTTTCTCGGCCGCGATCGTGCTGGCCTATCTGACCGGCATGGCCACCGCGTTCGTGCTCGCGCGGCGGTTCGTTTTCGCGGGCAGCCGGCAGCGCCTGCATCGCTCGGCACTGCTGTTCGCGGCCGTCAACCTGTTCGCGATCGCGCAGACATGGCTGGTCACGGTCGTGCTGGCCTGGCACGTGCTGCCCGCGCTGGGCGTGGACCGGTTCGCGAGGGAAGTGGCGCACGCCATTGGCGTGGCGGTCCCGGTTTTCACCAGTTACCTCGGCCACAAGCACTTCAGCTTCCGGTAGGGGACCCGCACGACCCGGGCTGCGGCGTCGCGCATCGCGCTGCGTCGCGGGCGGTTTCGACCCGCGCGTCATCCGTCGACTCGCGCCAGGCCGGCGCGGCGTCCGCGAAGAACGGCGCGACGGCCATCGCCAACAGCAACGACAGGGACGGCGGGATCGGTACGCGGCGGGTCATGGTGCCGCCTCGATGTGCGTGCGGAATTCAGCCGCGAGCGGCGATGCGAGCAGCGCGTCCTGCGCGACCGGCGTCGCGGCGCCGATCGGGCGATCCGTGATCATCACCGTGGTGCCCGGCACGAGCAGCGCGTCGAGCTGCTGGCCGAACGCGGGATCGACGCGGAGACGACCGGCAGCGAACTGGCTGGCCGGATCGCCCATGGTCACGGAGTCCGTCGGCAGCTGTTCCCACTGACCGCCGTGCTGCCCGACGTACAGCCGCTCGCCGGCGAGTGCCCCGGAGTCGACATCCACCGGTGCCCGGCCGATCTCGACGCCGTTGCGCATCACCACGATCGCCGCATCCCGCGTCGAGAGCACGACGCTGACGGGACCGTAGGTACCCGCGGCGGCATTGGGCAGCGTCGCCTCCGTGTTCGGGTCGTTGTCGCCATTGGTCGGGACGCGCGTCATGTCGAGGACCGCGGTGTCCGGAAAAGTCGGCAGGATGGCGACGAGCGAACCCTTCGAGGTGACGTCGAACAGCCGGTCGGACATCTCGTGCGGAAGCCGGATGCAACCGTGCGACGCCGGATAGCCCGGCAGGCGACCGGCATGCAACGCGATGCCGTCCCACGTCAGCCGCTGCATGTTCGGCATCGGCGCGTCGTCGTACAGGTTCGAGTAATGCTCGCGCTTCTTCTGCAGGATCGAGAACAGCCCGGTCGGGGTGTCGTGACCGGAGCGACCGGTGCTCACCGGGGTGGTGCCGATGCGCACACCGTTGCGGTAGATCTGCGCACGCTGCTCCTCGATGCCGACGACGATCATCGTCGGACCTTCCGGTGCCCGTTCGGGGCGCCATTCGATCGCGGCATCGACGACGTCGGCGCGCGCAGGTCCGACGATCGCGAGCGCGGTGAACATCAGAATGGCGCTCGCCAGGGCGGCGCGGCGGGGCGAAACGCGTCGCGGAGCACTCGAGATCGCGCGGGCGGTGTTCACTCGTTCGTGGCGGGACATCTTGCTTCTCCATGTCGTGTCGACTCGCGATCGAGTGTGTCCACGACGATGTGCGCGCGATGTTGAAAACAGCAAAACGCCGGCTGTACGGCGACTCGTGGTTCGCTGTCGTTCACGATGTGGCGGCGGCGGGCGCGCGAACCTGTGCATGGACTGAACCGACGGAGCACGACGATGGAAATCGACCGGAATGAAGTGCACGGCGGCGAGCTGCGCGTGCAGGTGGTTCCCCGCGACGGCGGGCGTTACGGATTCGTCGCGCAGTTCGGCTACGAGGCCTGCGACGGCCCGTTCCGCGATCGCTTCGCGAGCGTCGAGACTTTCGCGACGGAGGACGAGGCGCGCGAAGCGGGACGCGTCAAGGCACGCCAGCTCGCGGGCATCGACGTGCCGGAAGCGTGACGCGACTCAGGGACGGGCGCGTGCCGAAGTGACGATCGTCGCGGCGCGCGACCGGCGCAACACGGAGAGCGCGTCCGACGCGAGCTTCGGCGTGCGTGCGGCGACGGCGTCGCGGACGACCTGGACCTCGTACCCGTGCGCGTTGCCGTCGATGGCGGTGGCCAGTACGCAGGCGTCGGCGGCGATGCCTGTCAACAGCAGGCGCCGTGTCCCCAGACTCGAGAGGAGGAACGGGAGGGGCGTGCACAGGAAGGCCGAATGCTTCGGCTTGAGCACGAAATAGTCCTCGCGCTCCGGCGCCAGCCGCGCGGCGATCGCCGCGCCGGGCGACCCCGGATACGAACACGTGGCGACCAGTCCGTGGAAGTCGGAACGCCAGTCCGCGAAATTGTCGTTCGCGTAGATCACCGGTGCGCCTGCGGCATGGAAGCGACGGCGCAGGCGGGCGATCGCCCGCGAGGCCGGTCCGGCGGCCGCGGCGAGCGTCGCACCGCCGTCGAAATCGAACAGGTTGATCATGTCGACGATCAGCAGCGCGCTGTCGGGAGGCGAGTGGGGCATGAGCCGGGAATCCTGGCGGGGGCGCGATCCCGTCGATGCTGCTCCGCCGAGCATCGAACCGGCGTGATCGTGCGCGTCAGCCCGTGGCGACGCGCAGCGTGGCGGCGGCGATCGCATGCATCGCGACGCACGCGGCGGTGGACCCGGTGCGCAACCAGGTCGCACTGCATGCGGCGGCGATGGCCGCCGACGCGGCCACGTGGTCGACGCCATCGATGGCGATGCCGGCGACGATGCTCGCGGCGATCGACAATGCGACGGCTGCCGGTGCACCGAGCACCGGTGCGGCGCGTGCGAGCAGCCAGCCGCGAAACGCGACTTCGTGGACGAGCGCGAGCGCCATGGCCGAGGCGATCGCGGCCGGCAGTGCGTACAGCGCCGCGATCGGCGGTGGCGGCGCGATCGCCACGGTCGCCAGCGCGAGCGCGAGCATCGTCGCCGGCACCGCCAGCGGGCGGCGATCGCGCCGCTCGATCGACGCGACACGCAGCCCGACGAGCAGCGCCAGCGGCAACATGACCGCGGCGGCGAACGGGGTCCACCCCAGCGGGTCATCCGTGCGCCCGAGCTCGAAGCGATGGCTGGCGCACACGCGGGCGCCGGCACCCGTCGCCAGCTGCTCCAGCGCGACGCGCGCGACCTGCGCCTCGTCCGTGCGCCGCGCGTCGAAATGCAGGCGGACGGCCCCGGCGGCGCAGCCGTCGGGAACGGCGTCGTCGACGCCTTCGGTGAGGCCTCCGACGAACGCCTGCTCGGCTTCGATGAGCGAACCGACGCGCGCCAACGTGGCGGCATCGCCCTCGACCCACACGAGCGCGCGGTCGGCACCGTCGAGCCACGGCAGCACCGCATACGGCGCGATGCCCAGCAGGGTGACCGCGAGCGGAACCAGCAGCGCGGCGAGAAGCGTTCGCACCGCGCCGGGCGTTTCCCGTTCGACGGCGGGGAGAGGTCGGGCATCGTCGTGCCAGCTGTGCAAGAGGAATTCCCGTGGCGACGCGCGTCGACGTCGCGACGATCGTGCCGCGGCGATCGCCGTCGCGCCATCGGCGCGGCCCGATCTCCGTCACTTTCTCAGCATCGCTAACGGCGTTAGGAGGACCGGGCAAAAGTGGCGCGAGTCGTCGCCCACGACGTCGGCGCAGGCATCATCGCTTTTCCTACCTGCGAGCCGGGCACCTTCCACTGGGGAGTCCGCGCGCTGCCGCGGTAGCGTCGATCTGCCATCTCGGGGAGGAGAACGGATGATCCGCGTCTACATCGTCGACGACCACGCACTCGTGCGCGCCGGCTATCGAATGATCCTGCAGAAGGAAAACGACGTCGACGTCGTCGGCGAAGCCGGCACCGGCGAGGAAGGCCTGCAGGCGATCCGCCGGTTGCGTCCGGATGTCGTCATCTGCGACCTGCACCTGCCCGGCATCAGCGGACTGGACGTCACCGAACGCATCGTGCGCGGCGACTTCGGCAGTCGCGTGCTGGTCGTGTCGGTGCAGGAAGACGGGCCGCTGCCGCGCCGGCTGCTGGAGGCCGGCGCGTCCGGCTACGTCGGCAAGGCATGCGATGCGGCCGAACTGCTGCGGGCGATCCGGGAAGTCGCGCGCGGACGCCGCTACCTCGCGAGTCACGTGGCGCAGAAGCTCGCGCTGTCGCGCCTCGGTGGAGAAGGCTCGCCGTTCGACATCCTGTCGCCGCGCGAGCTCGAGGTCGCGCGCATGCTGTGCACCGGCATGCGCATGGAGGAGATCGGCCGGCGGCTGAGCCTCAGCGGCAAGACCGTCGCGACGCACAAGTACCGGCTGTACGAAAAGCTGGGCATCCGCGACACCGTCGCGCTCGCGCGGCTCGCTTCGCAGCACGGGCTGTCCGAGCCGGCGTACGCGCTCTAGCGGCGGCGAAAACGACCAGGGCGCCTCGCGGCGCCCTGGTCGTCGGTCAGGCCGAAGTGCCGGTCTGCGGCGGGTCCTCGGTCTCGAGGGTCCACTCGCGGGAGGGCGGCGTCTTCGCGGCCGCCTCTCCGGCGCCGAGCAGGTCGTCGGGCATCGCCTCCACCAGGTCGGCAACCGCCTCGAGCTGCGCGGCTTCCGCCGGCGGTGCCAGTTCGAGCGCGGTCGGCGTGTGGTCGGCGAAGGGATTCTCGACGGCCGGCGCCGGGGCGTCGTCCGGGATCAGGCTGCGCTGCATCGGCGCGTGGGCGATGCCCGGCGCGACCGGTGCCGGCGGCGCCGGCGCAACGTCGACCGGCGCGGCAGGCGCGGCGGCGACATCGGCGACTTCCGCGACCGACTCGGGTTC